>NZ_AZQX01000151.1:0-20796 GCF_000568385.1 Halomonas sp. BC04 | reverse complement strand
CCCGGCGGCGTCAACAACCCCCAAACCCACCACCTTAACGGCAATTCCTCACAAAACTTTAGAAAAATCTCACCCAGACTTCACAACCGTGGCCTGACGACGCCGGCCACGCCAATCCACCACCGCCTGCGCCAGCCCTGCCACCGCCAACGCCACTAAAATCACATACCCAGGAAAACGATACCGCACCAGAGAACCCACCACCGGCACCGTATAGGCATACACCATCACCCAGGCCAACGCCGGCATGAACAGCACCCAGAACGCAGGCCGCCGCCACCAGCACCATCCGGCATACAGCAGGAATGGAAGGACAAGATAGAGCACCGCCATCTCCAACCCGCCCAGTACACGATAGGCATTACGCACGGGGGGAGCCTCGGGATGGGGTAACCACTGGTTCGGGAACGGAGCAAATAAGCCTACCTGAACGGCACGTGGGGTGTAGACCACCATATCGGCAACATGGCGAAAATGAATGTGGGTATCGATTGCAGACCGGCCATGGCTATAGCCACGCACAAAATGATCGCGCGCCCCGGCAAGGCGCCTAAGCGTGTCATCCATCGCTGAAGGCAACCAGGCAGCCGAGTGCCAAAGATCTGTCACCTCGGCAGACGGTACAGCTTTCATATTTGAGCTGTCCGGTTCTCGCTCCAGCTCACGGTCGAAAAAATCGCCGGACTGGAACGCGAACATGCCGACAACAAGCAGAGCCGCCACGACAGGGCTGGCCACTGCACTGCGCACATACATGGGCGATTGCCGCAGGTGCAGAAATGCCATCACACCCAACAGCAGCACGAACAGAACAGCCAACCCCAGGAACACCTCAGCCGAGAACTCACGAACCATCCAGGCAACCAGGAAGCCAAAGGCAATCAGGCCCGCCCCGGCAACTGCTAGCCTAGCGGCGTGCTTGAAGGGCGCCTGCTGCATTTGTAGCAGCAACCACCATCCGTAAATGGCAAGCATCAGGCCAAACTGAACATATAAATCTCGGTGGGGCTGGGCATAAACCATGGCAGCGGAAGGTAGCAAAATCGCCGGCGCTATTGCCAGCAGCGCCAATCGTCGTTTTTCGGTAATGGCAAAAATCAGCTTGGCAAGCAACGCCGTGCAGATGCCGTAGAGAAGCGCCTGAATCGGCACCAACACCCATGGCTCTGGCACCGTTATAACGTACCAGGCCGACATCAGCCCCGAGATACCCCAGCCGTTGGGGCGTAGGTGCCAACTGGACCAGCCATGCAGGGCGATCATCTCAGCTTGCTCAACGGCGGCATTATGAAAACCGACAACATCCTGGCCGGGAATCAGGCCATTCCCGTCACTCCACTGGGGCACCCAATAGCCCAAAACAACCAACTGGATGAACCAGGTCGCAGTCAACGCATAGGTGCCAGCAACAAGTCCAAGCCGGCATGGTGATACGGCTAGACAATCGATGGCTGCCCAGACTTTCCTTGTCATGTGCTTAACTCTCTACAGCCTGCTTCAGCATCAATTCCCAGCGCTCGATGACGGAATCCAGGCTGCATTTTTGTGCGATATAGTCTGCTGCACCGGCGCCCATGGCTTGCCGCTCGGCCTGGGAAAGAGCCATTACTGCTTGCATGGCCGCTACCAGGGCTTCCGACTCTGTACCTTCCGCGATCACACCCCGGCCATCCCCCAACATTTCCGGCACTGCCCCTACCGGCGTTGCGACACAGGGTATGCGCATGGCCATGGCTTCCATCAGGGCGTTGGGCATGCCCTCCCAGCGGGAAGGAAGCACGAAGGCATCAGCCTTTTCCAGAAGCTCATGTGTACTGTCAAGCTGGCCATGCAAGGTGACATGGCTCCCTAGACCAAGTTCGGCAATTTTCCGATTGAGCTCCTCTTGCAACCTGCCACTGCCAGCGATATCCAAGTGAATCGCTTGATCGCCAGACTGAACCAAGTAGCTGAATGCCTCAAGGAGCGCCGGCAGATTCTTCTGCTCCTCCAGTCGACCAACAAAGCACCAACGAAAGGTAGCAGGCTCATTCACCGAGGAAAAAGTATTGGAACCAGATAGTTGAACACTGCCAATCGGCAGAAAGACATTGGGAATGACATGCAGCGGACGTTTACCCAGCAAAGGGCTCAACGCACTATCGGCTGAAGCAACGTTAGCATGCGTCGCGTCATCAAGCCGTTCCGTCAAGCGTATCAGAATATTTCGGACATTCTTGCCATAGCTAACATTACGGTGAGAGGTAACACTAGGAACCCGGCATAGGCACGCAGCAACCCTACCAAGCAATGCCGCATGAAAGAGAAAGTTGACTACTACATCGGGGCGATTGGCGCGAAGGTAGTGTGTCAATTGAAAGAGCGCATTAAACGCCCCACCTTTCTCAAGCACATGGCGATTCACCTTTGGCGATAGTAAATCTGAATACGCCTCGCCATCCCTCAAGGTCAGCAGTGTAATGTCATGCCCTTTAGCCGTGAGCCCATTGCACAAATAAACAAGCTGACGTTCGGCCCCACCTTGAAACATATCGCCGACAAAAAATACAATCTTCATGCGGGCTGCGAGGCCCTTGAAAGCCCCATAATTTGCATGTACCGCTGTAATGATGCCTCGACGGTAAAATCCTGCGCACGTCGAACTACGTCTGGATGATTATCATCTTCTAGGGTTTGTTGTATTGCCTCTGCTAAGGCGCCAGGATTATCTACCGGAACTAGCTTTCCCCACACTCCCCCTTCCAGTATCTCACTGGACCCACCAGGACAGTCGGTACTGATAACAGGAGCTCCACATGCCATAGCTTGGATAAGAGTATTGGGTAAACCCTCCCAGCGAGACGAAAGGACAAACACTGATGATCTTTTCATATAGGAAAAAGGGTTATCAACAAACCCTGGCATAGAAACTCTTGAGCCCAACCCATAGTCCACTATAATTTCATTCAGCGCTTCCCGACCTGCACCTTCGCCAAGTATAAGAAGTCTAACATTTTTATTTTCAAGCAAGCTTAATGCGTGAATTAAATTATCGAATCCTTTGGCATGTGTCAGCCTACCAGCAGCCAAGATTACGGGGTTGTTCTTTACTTGCCCCTTCTCCAGCCAAGGATGCTGTGGAGCCTGGTTTGACATAGATAAAAGAGCATCATCAACAACTGGGTTATAAGCCTTTACCACACTATCGGCATTAACACCCCTGTGCGTTATCACACATTTAGCCACCGAGTCACTTACAGCGATCACACGCTGAGCTCGGGAATAAAACAAGCGACCCAGAAGATTCACGAAGAAATCGGTTATAATATTATTTTTCTTCTTCGGTTCAACATTGGCTTCCCTTAAGAATAAGTGCGATTTCGAAAATGCAAGCATATGTGCCATAGAAATAACCACATTTGCATGTGGCATAGTAGACAATATCACCTCCGGGCTGCTCCTCCACAAATACAAGACTAATTTGGGTAGAGCCCATGATGTACGGGTAGTCGCCAACTCAACAATCTGTACATCTTTAAGAACAAGTTTCCTATACGGCCCATCTGCTTGACATACCAGAATTACGACATTGAAACCTTCTTGAGAAAACTTATTTGCCAAAGAAACCATTACCCTTTCAGCACCGCCCCCTCGAAAAGATGGCAGAAAGAAAATTATTGTATTCATATGTTCCTTTCACTCACAACCGAAGAGCCAGACACATTGACGAACAAATTAATCCACTGGTCAATAACAACGTCATGAGAAAATCTATCTTTTACATCTTCAACAGCCAGCTTAGCCATCTTTGAAGCCAAATCCGGATTATCAATTATTTCTTGAATTTTTTCAGATAAGTCAGCCACATCTGATGCTTTTGCCAAAAGCCCCGTAGAGCCATCCACAATTATCTCTCTTGGTCCATAATCACAGTCATAGGAAATGACAGGGACGCCACAACCCATCGCCTCGACCAAAGCGTTCCCAAAACCCTCCCAGCGAGATGAAAAAACAAAAATAGAAGCCTCCTTCAGCATCTCATAGGGTTGGTCAGTTAACCCTTTAAGCAATACACGCTCCTCCATTTCCAACTCAGCAATCATTGCAATTAACTTATCTTTCTCCGACCCCTCCCCATAAATCTCAAGGCACCACCCAGGGTTTTTTAAAGAAATTTCATAAAATGCTTCAATCAATAAATCAAATCCTTTTTGTGGCACTAACCTGCCCATAGCAACGACAGTCTTACTTTTTCCTCCCTGGCCTGGGTTATCACAAAATGGAAATGACTCAGAGAGGCTGGGATTTATAATGCTCCGTTTCTTACTGGGCATGTAATTAAAGTGAGCATCAACACCTTGACAAAGACTTACTATGTGCGAAGCATATGGATAAAAAAATCTTCTGAGGCATCTCCACAAAAAAACAGGCTCGTTCTTTTCAGGATTATTCCTTTCACTTATAACAATAGGGGTGTTCAAAAAAAACGATGCCATTATACTGTATATATTTGCACGCGGCATAAAAGATAGCAAAATGTCGGGGCGGCTTTTCTTCAAACTCCTTCTAAGACGATAAAGCAAAATAAAATTATTCAACACACTGTCCAGCTTAGACCTGGATGGCTTCACCTCTCCCAAGTCATGCCTTGCGACACCATCTCTTAAAGTATAAAAATCTTTTTTTAAAGGAGTTAATGTTACAACCTCAACTGACAACCCTTTTTGCAAAAAACCATCACTAATGTTTTTTACGACACGCTCGGCTCCACCTTGACTAAGTGAAGAAATGACAATAGTAATTCTCATACTTTTTCTTTTAATACTCGATAGGCAATGCAAGAGCGATATACGCGCACAATATAGGCCACTATCATTGCCAGCACCTTTTCTCTGACAGACATATCATACCTGCTTAGAATATATTTCCAAGCGGATAATGGAGGTATTAGACCTCTTAAAACGCCTCGTTCATTTTGAGGCTTTGCGGCAGCCACACGCTTTGCCTTTTTCAATAACTGGACTATGTTATGGCGTGCTGGGTGATAAACAACGGCAGTGGGAAGATAACTTATGGGATATCCACACTTTTGAGCTCTATATGACCACTCCATATCGCCACCAGAATACAGCGTACAATCAAATAAACCAACGTCGTTAAATATTTTAGCCTGAGCAGCCATATTGGCCGTTACCGAAACTCCTTTCTTGGCGTTGTCTTCTTGACGGAAAGCAAAAGCTTTTTCATAGCACTCAGCCAAGTACGCCGAGTAGATTTAAAAGTTAAACTTATAGAACCAGCAACTCTTGTAACAGCCATATCAGACTGAAACGCGCTCATTATTTGATAGAGCCAATCTTTATCAGGGACACAGTCAGAATCAGTAAATACAATAATATCGCCCACAGCAGCTAAAATACCACTATTCCTTGCGGAATAAGAGCCAGGCTGCAACTCACTTATCAACCTGAAGTTTATAGGAAACTTAAAGCATTCGGGAATCCTTCCCGCTGGGTCATTATTCACAACAATGATCTCAAAATCATTTTTTGCTAGAGATTGCTCATCAAGGGCACTTATGCAATCCTGCAAACAAGTCCAGTCATTATACGTGGGAATTATAACCGATATAAATGGACGATTATTCCTCAAACTCCACCTCATAACATATTCTTCCCGCACCATATAATCTAGCGCTTAGGAGGCACGGAAAAATCAGCAACCCGGCTGTAAAGCTAACCGGTAGCGAGCGCATTCTGAATCCCCAAGCACAACACAACTGAAATTATAAAGCTGCTATTTTTCACATTCAAAATTCAATCAACCTCTATCAAGATGAAATCTTACAATGTCCTCGAATTGCTTTTGTAATTCCCAGCAGTCGAATTCGGATATTGCTTTCAGCCTTCCAGAGTTGGCAATTTTCAATCTGTATTCAGGCTTTCGAATAAACTCGATGATACTTTCATAAAGCAAGCTCTCATCATGCTCTGGCACTAATAAACCATCAACTCCACTAGAGATTAGCTCAGGAATTCCCGCATGCAGGGTTGCAACTACACCACAACCACAAGACATACCTTCCTGTATTATTGAAGGTGCACCTTCAGAATCACCACTTTCTGCTGTGACGGAATGCTGAACAAGAATATCGGCATCTGATAAATGCTGCCTTACCTGCACATGATCAAGCTCTCCAAGCATACAAACTTTTTCGGTTAAATTATTACTACTAATGTACGAGATTAACTTACCGCGCAAGGGTCCATCCCCAATAATAAAAAAACTCACATGAGGATATAGCTTAATTACTTCATGCACGGCTCTCAAAACTAGATATGGTTGTTTTTTCTCTACCAGCCTTCCAGCAAAAACAATTTTACCTTTTTTTTTCTCAGTTGGTACAAATAAATTTGTATCCACACCGCTTGGCAAAACATAAGAATATTTATTGAAAATACCGCTTTGGGACAATTCATCTAACAAATATTGAGCCACAGAAAACACAGCTTTTGCGTTACCTATCACCTTTTTATAGTCGGATATAATTTTTTCATCTCTCAAAGATTTCGACGCATCATACCCCCTAAAATAAACAAAGTATGGTATTTCAAGCTCACAGAGCAAGGAGTACAATGGTATTGCGCATGTCCCAAATTCAAAAATTACACATTCAACATTATTGTCAATTAGAAATTTTTTTGCCTTTCTTCTTCTTAGAAACCTTAATGTTCCTCTCGGTGAATCTAATAAAAAATTAAACACTGACTCAATTTTTCTCTGGCCCCTTCCTAACACACCTTTGGTCTCTAGTGAAACATAATCAACTTCGATAAGACCACTCTTTTTATATACAATTAACTTAGCTTTTCCATCAAAAGAGTATTTAACATGCCTTTTTACAAAAGTCTGTGACGCAACAGGAAATTTATTAGCACATATCGCTACGTTCATAATATGAAGCCCAAAATTTAATGCAAAGTGGTCATTATCCTTCGGTCCGCCTGGCAGGCCACCTAAGCTCTTATCGGTTGATTATAGCCGTCAGGCTGGCTGCCTAGCCCAGGGTTGATGGAAGCACACCTCATCAGGTGTCGCATCGCCCAGCCCTTTTGATAGGGCGCTCTCAATTATAGCAAATGAAGTGGGGCTAAGCTCTTGTTTCACAAGTGGACTCCGTCCTTTAAAGCCTTCAGGTTATCTGCGGAGGATCTAGGGACAACCAACCTGTATTGGCGTTGACAAGTGTGAGTCCGAAGAATTGGGCAGCGCCTCCAGCACTTTGCATGCATCGGTTTACAGCATCATCGGTGAAATGTCACAGAGAATGTCTGCCTGTAGTCACAAGCGCAATTCGACATTATAACCAAAGCTCTCAATCCGTTTAGGCGACAATTACGGTGATGGATAATTCAGGTGGTGCGGTTATTTCTTGAATTAACAATATTAAGTCAGAAAATTTTCTAATGATAAAGAAAACTCATGCAGCGAAGAATAGATTAATTCATCACTGGGCGTTTTTGACCAGCTGCTTCTAAGTGCTGACTGCACATTTTTCGAATTGACCTCCTCTTTGTAAACACATGTGTTTTCAATTTTTAATTGCTTGTATAGGCGTGGTATTTTTTGATGTTTCGCTAAAGAAACCACCTTCTTGCCCAGAGCTATTCCACTAATGCCGACGTGTAGCTTATCTGTAAAAATAATATTACTACCACTTATAATATTCAGCAGCCCATCAACACCAGAATACTCAATGACGGAATATTTAATGCCCAAGTCCTTTATAGCTGACAACCTGCACCCCCCCTCACCCTTTACCACACTCTTATTACTATCAGATATAAAACTAAAAGACTCAATTGTTATGTGGCTTTCCGACCTGAAGTCTTTAATCGCATTAACCACTGAGAAAAACTCTCTATCACTTGAATTATTCAAATGAATGACCACATCGACTTGGCTATTTTTGTAGCTCGATTTTTTATGGCTATCGTATTTTAGTAAAAAAGCAAGATCTGAACATATTTGTATAGGGTGCTTGCTTTTCATCTGGTAGTTCTTAAAAAATTGATACGATTCAATATCGCGAAAAAAAAACAGTTTCTGCCCGACCAAATACCCTTTTCTGCAAAAAATATCTAAAAAGATTAGATGATAACGGCCCAAACCCAACTCCATACACTCCTATTTTTGCTCTTTTAAATTCGTTGACCCATGATATATGCCTTTTATAATTTCTTAATGCCCACTTTGCTTTTTTTACTGATGAACTTTGGGGCTCACCAAAATATCCACCGCCTGCAAATATGAGAAACTCTATACCCTCCCTGTCATTTTTATCCAACACCGGATAACCAATATACTTTTGTTCGTCTTCATCCCCCTCTACTGCTAAATACACATTTTCTTTCCCAACATATTGGCTTACTTGGTCACACATCAGTTTCACCAAAAGGGTATCGCCGTAATTATTAGCGAAATAAGAACCATGTATCGCAACCCTACCGCTCATAATTGTCTCACTCTATTTAAAAGGAACCAGTCAATGACCACATTAATTCAAATAACAATAACTATCATCAGGCGATTTTAACATCTGAAGCTTTTCGCTGAATTAAATCGAAAAAGACTAAGGTGGATGATACCCTTGCTGTCTTCAAGAAAGGACTCCCAAAGGGGACAAAGAAGATATCTAGGTAAACGGCCGAAACACTATAGGAGCCCGCAGGTCATGTGAATACCACCGCTGTACACCTGATGATAGAAAACGTAGAACTATATTGAGATGGCCAGACTTTATGAGATAGCAGAAAAATAGTCGAATCCATTAACCAACAGCCACTTACTCACCATGTTTATTGTTAGTAAATAATTCATGCACATGGCGACTGCCTTGTTACTCTGATTGATAACTTTCTCAAATCATCTTCATAATGCTTCAAAATGGCACTTGATGCATCACTATCATAACTTAACGGTTCGCCGCGTGTGCTAATGAATTTCTTAATAAAAGAGTATGATTTCTTTGTTAATAATTTTTGCATTTTGCTTTTTTTAACATTTTTAAAAATCCAGTTATTTACTTGCCTTACCACCTCAGCCTGAGAACGATTGACACCTTCATTTTCCTTACCAAAAAGCAAATTGCCCGTATAGTCAGACTGAAAAAAGCGCTCCAACCCTCTGACCACGGAACCTGGGGAGCTGGTAAAATCTTCCAAAAAATAAACAAAAACTCGGCCATCCGTCATTTCGTCCAGCAGTTTTACTCTAGGCCAAATAAGAAATTCGTCAGGACTCATAAGCCCCTCACCACTTAAGCTAAAGAATTCTTCCAGGCTTAATGTCCCGCCATATTTTATATAGTGCTTATAGCAGGATAATATCCATGACTCATGCTCTCTTACACCTATTACTATGCTAGAGTTAGGAATGATGGTCAACAATCGTTCGATCCCCTCTAACTGCACTTCCAAATAACTAACGCCAGCACTATAAGAATCTAACAACCTCCCAGGGTATGTTTCAGAAGATATCAAAATCTTTTTAGACCTTGTCCAAGATATACTTTCAATGAAGTGATCTTTTCCATAAGGCCTGCCTAAATAACTCAATCCCTCAAAGAACGGAAACACCTTCTGTTGAAGCAAGGTGCTTCCTGTTTTATGCAAACCCAAATGAATGTATATTTTCAATGGGGAGCTCATATTATATACCCTTCAATCACTATTCGGTACAGCGCAATTTAAAACTAATTATGGGTAGCCATTGCCTTGAAGTCTTTGCTATTTTCAATTAAGTAATTATACTCACCTTTCGCTATTACCTGCCCATGCCTAAAATGAAATATAGTATTGCAGTTTCTTACAGTTGCAATCCGATGAGCAATCATTACAATCGTTTTCTTACCTGAAAAATCGTAAATCGCCTCCATTATTAATTTCTCTGCAATACCATCCAATGCACTAGTAGCTTCATCAAGAATAAGCACATCAGCATCATCATATAGTGCTCTAGCAATGCCAATCCGCTGGCGCTGCCCTCCGGAGAGCTGCACACCACGTTCGCCGACTCGTGTATCGAGCCCGTCAGGCAACTGCTGCATTAGTTCATCAAGGTGCGCCATTTGCACTGCTTGGTTGACACGAGCCTCATCGATTTCGCTTGGCGCAATGCCAAATGCGATGTTTTCACGGATCGAAGCATCTGCAAGAAAGATATGTTGTGGCACGAAACCTACGCTGTTCTGCCACCTGCGGCGGTTATCCTCGGTGATCGCTTCGCCGTCCACCAGTAGTTCACCTGATTGTGGCTGGATAAGCCCCAGAATCATATCGATCGCAGTCGACTTACCTGAGCCCGAAGCCCCCACCAAGCCGATTACCTGCTTGCTGGGGATAGTGAGATTAACCTCGTTAAGCGCTGCAGTTTCTTTGCCTGGGTACTGGAAGGTCACATTTTTCAGCTCAATCGCCTGATTGACCGCCATCTTGCCATCAATGCGCTGGTGCTTACCTGCCAGCGCCTCGTCAGCTACCGCCTGGCGGTAGCTTTCCTGCAGCGCGCTTCGGATGGACTCGAATGCCGCTATATTTCCCTTGATTTTAGCTAGGCTCTGGTAGGCTTGTTGAAACGCTGGCATCAGCTTGTAGCCAGCCAGCGCATAGACAGAGAGCACTGGGAGAATATGCCCTAGGCTGCCTTCATGCACACCCAGCAGATAGAGCACCAGCACCATTACGATGCCAAAGGCAATCAACTGCATCGCATAGCGCGGTACTTCGCCCAACGCATGATTGACACCTTGGCTGCGCGCCAGCTTGTTGCTGGTCACCTGGAAGCGATCCACGAATAACTGCTGGCGGCCCAGCAGCAGCACGTCCTTGATGCCGCCAAAGCCTTCGTTCATCAGTTTGTAGCGCTGGGCATTCATCTTGGAAATGTTCTTGCCATTTCGGGCCAGGCGTTTCCGTACCACCTTGTAGAGCACTGCATAGGCCACCACAAACACCAGCAAGCCTGCTGCTGCTACGGCCGGGTCGTAGGCCACCAAGCCAATGATCATGAACAGTGCCATCACCAGCTTGGCGTTCATCTGCATTACGGGTAGAAAAATACTTCTGGTTACTCTTTGCGTCTCCTGAGCCACCTGCTTGGTCAGCTGGCTGCTGCTGCCGCTGGCATGAAAGAGCCACGGTTGGTGAAGATAGTGGGCATAGAGACGCTGGCTGATTTGCGCGCCGATGTTGTGGGCGAACATGCTCATGCGCCAGGTGGTGATCATCGAGAATACAGCGCCAACCACCATCACCAGCAGCACGCCAAACCCCACCCAGAACAAAAAGGCGCGGGGCGTTTCCGCACCGGAGAAGGCGTAGAGCTGGGCCAGCGTGCCGTCGCCTTCCAGCCGGCTCATATCCCCCACGATGGTCATAAAGGGGGCGATAGCCGCTACGCTGGCGATTTCGGCAAAGGCCATGATGACTACCAGCACCTGCAGGCGCAGAAAGCGCTTGCGTTGGGTCGGTGTCATCAGGGAGTAGAGCTCTTTGAGTAGGGTAAACATTCGGCTCCAAACGTCAGGAAGGTATCAACATCACGCCACTTATAAGCAAGACTTGACCAGCTTGGCCACCAACTCCTGCTGCGTATATTCGGCACTCTTCAAGTTTACCTCCGGCGTGAGCGGCACTTCGTAGGGGCTGCTGATGCCGGTGAAGTCCTTGATCTTGCCTTCGCGGGCTTTCTGGTAGAGGCCCTTGGGGTCGCGCTGCTCACACACATCCAGCGGGGCATCTACATGCACTTCGATAAAGTCGCCCTTACCGAACAATTCACGTGCCGCTTCCCGATCCGCGCGGAACGGTGAGATAAAGGCAGTAATCACAACGATGCCAGCCTCGGCGAACAGTCGTGCTACCTCCCCCACCCGCCGAATGTTCTCGCCGCGATCTTCCTCGCCCATGCCGAGGTCCTTGCACAGGCCGTGTCGGATATTGTCGCCATCCAGCAGCATGGTGTGGTAGCCCCGGCGGTTAAGCTCCACTTCCAGGGCATTGGCCAGGTCGATTTACCGGAACCGGAGAGCCCGGTGAACCAGATGCATTTGCCCGCATGCCCGTTGAGCTGTTCGCGCATGGCCTGGGTGACGCTGGTGCGGTTCCATACCACATTGGCCTTGCTATCGTGGGCGCGGTATTCGTAGGGCGTTTCGCTGTCTATCGGCTGGTGGATCATTCCGGCACCGACGGTAACGTTGGTCAGCCGGTCGATAATGATAAAGCTGCCGGTGCCGGGACTCTTGCGGTAGTCGTCCACCGGGACCGGGGCTGTCAGCTCGATGCTGCAGCGGGCAATGCTGTTGAGGTCCAACTGCTCGGCGTGGCGGTGCTCAAGAGTATTGACGTCGATCTGGTAGTCGATGGCGGTGACCTTGCCGGCCATATCCCGGGTGGCGAGCTTGAGGTCGTAGAGTTTGCCAGGCTCCAGCGGGGTCTCGTGCATCCAGACGATATCGGCGTCGAAGCCATAGACCAGCGGGACCTCGGCGTCGTCGGCCACGATCCAGTCGCCACGGGAGATATCGATCTCGTCCGCGAGCGTGACGGTGATTGCCTGGCCGGGGTAAGCGGCGTCCAGGTCGCCGTCATAGGTCACGATGCGCTCGACCGCGCTGACCTTGCCGGAGGGCAGCGCCTTTACCCGTTGCCCGGAACGGAGAATACCGGCCGCCAGAGTGCCACAGTAGCCGCGAAAGTCGAGGTTGGGCCGGTTGACGTACTGCACGGGGAAGCGCAGATCACTGAGGTTCTGGTCGTGGGTTACCTCGACCGTTTCCAGCAGCTCGAGGAGTGTAGCCCCGGGGGCGCCGCTGCTATCGCGGTACCAGGGGGTCGCGTCGCTGCGATCAACGACGTTGTCGCCGTTGAGGGCCGAGAGCGGGATATAACGGATGTCCGGGGCGTGTAGCTTGCTGGCGACCTCCTGGTACTCCGTGACGATCTCGTCGAAGCGCGCCTCGGAAAACTCCACCAGGTCCATCTTGTTGACCGCGATCACCAGGTGCTGAATGCCCAGCAGGTCGGCGATAAAGCTGTGCCGGCGAGTCTGGGTCTGCACGCCGTAGCGGGCGTCGATCAGGATGATGGCAAGGCTCGCCGTGGAGGCGCCGGTGGCCATGTTACGGGTGTACTGCTCGTGCCCGGGGTATCRGCGATGATGAACTTGCGCTTGTCGGTGGAGAAGAAGCGATAGGCCACATCGATGGTGATGCCCTGCTCGCGTTCGGACTGCAGGCCATCGACCAGCAGCGCCAGGTCCACGGCTTCGCCGGTGGTGCCGCTCTTCTTCGAGTCCCGGGTGATGGCCGCCAGGTGGTCATCGAAGATCATCTTGGAGTCGTGCAGCAATCGACCGATCAGGGTCGACTTGCCGTCGTCGACGCTGCCGCAGGTGATGAAGCGCAGCAGGTCCTTGTTCTCGTGCTCGTGCAGGTACTGATCGATATTCTCGGCGATCAGGTTGGACTGGTGTGACATTAGAAGTACCCCTCGCGCTTCTTACGCTCCATGGAACCCGCCTGGTCGTGGTCGATGGCGCGACCGCTGCGCTCGCTGGTGCGGGTGAGCAGCATCTCCTGGATGATCTCGGGCAACGTATCGGCCCTGGACTCCACCGCACCGGTCAGCGGATAGCAGCCCAGGGTCCGGAAGCGCACCCACTTCTCCTCGGGCACCTCGCCGGGTGCCAGCGGCAGACGCTCGTCGTCGACCATCACCAGCATGCCGTCGCGCTCCACTACCGGGCGCGGTGCGGCGTAGTAGAGCGGCACGATGGGAATCTGCTCCAGATGGATGTACTGCCAGATGTCCAGCTCGGTCCAGTTGGAGAGCGGGAAGGCACGAATCGACTCGCCCTTGTTGATCCGGGCGTTGTAGAGGTTCCACAACTCCGGACGCTGGTTCTTGGGATCCCAGCGGTGGAACTTGTCACGGAAGGAGAAGACCCGCTCCTTGGCTCGGCTGGCCTCCTCATCGCGCCGAGCACCGCCAAAGGCGGCATCGAAACCGTACTTGTTCAGCGCCTGCTTGAGAGCCTCGGTCTTCATCACGTCGGTATAGCCGCTGGAACCATGGTCGAAGGGATTGATGCCGGCCGCACGCCCCTCTTCGTTGATGTGCTCGATCAGCTCCATGCCCACCTCCGCCGCCATGCGATCGCGGAATTCGATCATCTCGCGAAACTTCCAGGTGGTATTGATGTGCATCAGCGGGAACGGCGGCGGCCCGGGATAAAAGGCCTTGCGCGCCAGGTGAAGCATCACCGAGGAGTCCTTGCCGATGGAGTAGAGCATGACCGGATTGCTGAATTCCGCCGCCACCTCGCGAAGGATATGGATGGACTCGGCTTCCAACTGCTGGAGATGGGTCAGGCGCTGGGGCGAAAGAGACGCCGGCGTCGTTGCGGCAGCCTGGGCGACCGGCTCGCGCGCGGGTGCATGAAGACTAGTCATCGGCCCGGGTACCTCGCATGACAAAGGGCAATAAGGATCATGCGGTACAGGTTAACGCCGGAACCATAATAACGTAAAAGAATGATTGCCTATCTTTTTAGTCGAAATGCGCATAACGCTGCACTATCAGAGATCGACACGCTCCACCCAGGTCAACCACTCGCCGTCGGTCAGATCCACGATGCGATAGCCGGGGCGCGAGGCCTCGTCGATGGCGAAATCGGCCGAGCCGGACAGGAACTGGTCGGTGGTGGATGGGGTGCCGTAGACGACAACCCCCTGCCGATGACCGGCCAGGGCCTGGTGAATGTGGCCGCAGAGAATCATCCTCACCTGGGGAAAGTCAGCCAGCACCTGCCACAACGCGTCGCGGTCCTTGAGGCCGATGGCATCGAGCCATTCCGAGCCCAGGACAAGCGGCGGGTGATGCATCACCAGCAGCGTGGGCCGGTCATCCGCCTCGAGGCGCTCCACCAGATCGGCAAGACGCGACTCCCCCACTTCGCCATGGGCGTGACCAGGCACGCAGGTATCCAGCACCAGCAGGCGCCAGCCACCGAGATCGACCTCACCGTGGATCGCCTTGATCGCTTCCATCAATTGCGGCTGGTCGTGGTTGCCGGCCAACCAGTACCAGGGGCAGTTCAGGCGGGACAACACCCCATGGGCCAGCTCATAGGAGGCGGCGGACTCATCCTGGCTGATATCGCCGCTGACCAGGACCAGGTCCGGACGTTCGCCGATAGCCGCCGCCACGACCGCCTCGAGCTGGCGCAGGGGAAAGCCGGCCCGGGAGCGCGCCCGGGGGTCGGCATGGAGGTGGCAATCGGTAATCTGGACAAGGCGCATCAGGGCAGCTCGCTCATCAAGGTAACGCCCTCTTCAAGGCAGTTCGGGCAGGTCGGCGGGGTGGCCATGGGCCAGGCCATGGGCCAGCCATTCGCCGAGGAAGCGATTGAGCTGCAATTTTTCGTCGGGCTGGAACATGCGCAGGTTGGGGTAGCGGTAGCGGCCGTCGAAGTGGCGCTCGCGCTGAAAATCGGTGACCTCGGCCATGCGCACGTCATGATAGAGATGCACCCGCATGCGCGGCGGCTCGATGATCCCCTCCATGAGACCGCTCTGGGTGACCCGCACCATGGTGGTATAGGGCGCCTGCTCGAGTACCTCAAGATGCAGGACGCCGAAGCGGCCGTTGCGCCCCGTCAACTCCAGCTGACGAGTCTCGCCCACCCCCAGGTCGCCCAGCAGCCGGATCAGGCGCAGGTAGTTGGCACTGCATTCACCCTGCAGACTCTTCAGATCAGTCACATAGGCGGTTCTAGCCACGCTACCTCCTTGCTCTCAGTGACGCTCGCTCAGCAGCCAGCCAGTAAAGTGAGATAAGACACATGGCATTGTCGAGTCGACCAGCCTGCAGGAGTTCCCAAGCCTGAATAAACGGTAACACGTGAACGCGGATGTCCTCGTGCTCCTCGTCGAGCCCGTGCACCCCTCCCAACTCCCTGGAATCGACCAGGGCGCAATAGAGGGTGACCCGCTCATCGCAGGCACCCGGGCTCGGGTAGTAGGTATGCAGTTCGATCAATTCATTGATGGAACAACCCGCCTCCTCCACGGCCTCGCGGCGGGCCACCTCGGCCCGGCTCTCTCCCGCTTCGACCAGGCCGGCCACCACCTCGAGCTTCCAGGGCGACACGGGGTCGGCCAGTGCACCCGCGCGAATCTGCTCCACCAGCACGACGCAATCCCGCTCCACGTCATAGAGCAGCACCCCCACGGCATCATGACGACAATGCACCTCACGCACCACCTCGCCGCTCCAGCCTCCCTCGAAGAGCCGATGACGAAGGCTCACCTTCTCCAGGCGAAAGAAGCCCTGATAGAGGCAGCGTCGCTCACGCAGCTCCACATCGGCCGCCGAAAAGGCGGGAAGAAGCGTGATACCGCGGGGCTGGTCGTGGGTACTGGACATGCCATTCTCCAATCGGCGAATGGCGACCATTATCATGACCGGGGCCCAAAATGCCAACTGCCGTGCGGCCAGGACGACCGGCACGGCAGCGAAACGAAGCCTTCAGGGAGAAAGGGTCAGAGCGTCGCCAGCAGGGCCCGTGCCTCTTCCCGCAGCGCCTCGTCGGAGCGCTCGCGGTTAGGGCGCGCCGTGCCGTCCACGGCACGCTGGGCATGCTCACGCGCCTCCTCGCGGCGACCTTCATCCTCCAGGAAAGCGGCATAGTAGTAGTTCACGTCGATGCCATCCGGGCGAATCTCCAGCGCGCGCTGGAACATCTGCTCGGCGGTATTGCTGTTGCCAAAGCCGACCGGGCGACCCGGCGCCCGGTCATAGAGCGCCCCCAGGGTCACGTACGCCGAGCCGTTACCCCCTTGCGGATCGAGTTCGACGGCCTTTTCCAGGGCGTCGCGGGCACTGCGGGCACTGCCAAGGGCGCCAAGGCCACTGCGCTCACGGGCATGGGAAGCCTCGATGATGCCATACCAGATCAGCGGCTGGGCCTCCCCGGGATGCGCTTCCGCCAGGCTCTCGGCCTCATCGGCGAGCGACTTCAGGGCACGTCGACGATCGCCCTCGGCGCGCTGTGTATTGATCTGCTCCCAGCGCTGCTTGAGCGCTTCAACCTCGCCTTCCCAGGCGACGGCGCTGCCTAGCGGGGCCAGCGCGATGCCGATGCCCAGTGCAACGGCAAGTAGATGGTGTCGAATCATGTCCGGTCTCCTTGGGGTTATTCTCGAACGGTACGACGGGGGTCGCTCATGCAATGTAACGAACGTTTGAATGATCTTCCAGTTTCCTGTCCTGACGCTTGGCCCGCAACGGGAGAATGGCGTATGTTGCGACTCTCAGCCGTAACAGGAGTGGCATGGCATGAAGGGCCGCAACATGACCCGCTGGCGCGACCCGGCCAAGGACCCGCGCCAGGAACCCAAGAGCAATCTGATCACCCTTGAGGGGGCGGAGCGCCTGCGGGGCATCCTCGATCACCTCTCCCGGGTGAAGCGTCCGGCCCTGTCGGCCAAGGTGGGCGAAGCCGCGGCACTGGGGGACCGCAGCGAGAACGCCGACTACACCTACAACAAGAAGGAGCTCAACCGGGTCATCGCCCGCATCCGCTACCTGACCAAGCGGCTCGACGAACTGCAGGTGGTGGACCGGCTGCCGGCGGCGACCGACAAGGTCTATTTCGGCGCCTTCGTCACCCTGGAGGACGAGGAAGGTGAAGAGATGCACATCCGCATCGTCGGCCACGACGAGACCGACACCGCCAAGCGCTGGATCAGCGTCGATGCACCCCTGGCCAAGGCCCTGCTCGGCAAGGCCCTGGATGACGAGATCACGGTCAAGGCTCCGGCGGGCGACACCACCTACATCATCACCGATATCGCCTACCGCGATCCGGCCACAGGGGCTCGATAGACCCGAAAGCGCCGGTCGTCGGCAAGTACCTCGAAGCCGCCGAAGGCACGCTCCAGCAGGTCCGGGTACGGCAGGAAAGCATTGGCGACGAGCAGTAATCCGCCGCCAGGCAGCAGGTGAGCCGGCGCCTCGCGGATCAGGCGTCCGGCCGGGCCGTAGTCGATGCTGCGCTCCTGGTGAAAGGGCGGATTGCTGATGATGGCGGCGAAGCGACGCGCTTCCAGCGACGAGTAGACATCGCCGGCCAGTACTTCTCCTTCCAGCCCATTGGCGGCCAGCGTGCGCCGGGTCGCCTCGACGGCAAAGCCATTGATGTCCACCGCCGTGATCCTGTGGCCGCGCCGCGCCAGCCAGGCCGCCAGCACCCCATCGCCACACCCCATGTCGAGCACATCCCCTGCCCGTTCGGGCCCCGGCAGATGTCGCTCGAGCGCGCCGAGCAGCAGCCTGGTGCCATCGTCCAGCTTGCCATGGCCGAACACCCCCGGGTGGCTGATCAGGGTCAGCCCCTCGGCCTCGAAGCGGGTCCAGGCTGCCTCGGGGTCGATATCCACCCGGCCCAGCCGGGTTTCGAACAGCGTGCAACGCCGGGCGCTATCGCGCTTGCGACAGCCCAGCCCCAGTGCTGCCAGCACCTTGAGCACCCGCTTGATACCCCCCTGGTTCTCCCCCACCAGCTGCAGCCGGGTTCCCTCCGGCAGATTGGCGCAGAGCCACAGCAGCCACCACTCCCCCAGGGCGTGGGCCTTGGGCCAGAACAGTACTGCCCCGGGGGGCTCGCCGACTGTCTGTGCATCGAACGGCGAGAAGGCGGGTCGGCTGCGTTCTCGCCAGGATTGCAGCACCCCATGATCGGCGCTGAGGACAGAGCCCTGCCCACCCTCGAGCCAGGCATCGCGCGGCGGTGATACCCAGAGCCAGCCTCGGTAGTCGGCGTCCTGGCGTTCGAGCAACTGGCAGACCGGGGTCTCGGCAGGCATCGAAACTCTCCTTGATCAGGTGGCGGTATCTCAGCGAACCAGGGTATAGAGCAGGTAGCGCCCCAGCCGCCAGTGGGGTTCCGTGCGGCAGTAGCGCTGCTCGAGCGCCACCAGTCGGGCCCAGTCGGCTTCCGTGCTCGGCGGGTGGCGCAGGTAGTCGTGGAAGACACGAATACCTGCCACCGCCTTGATGGCCAGGCCGTTCTCGGCGCTCCAGGCCTCCACCTGGCCATGGGTCAGCGGGGAGATCGGCGTCAGGCGCTGGCGCTTGCCGGTGCCCTCCAGGCGGTCATCCAGCGCCTTCTCCAGGTTGCCCTTGACCACGTTGGACAGGCGCAGCGCATCCCGGTTGAACACCATCAGCGACAGCTGCCCACCCGGAGCCCAGCTGGCCCGCCAGGGTGGCCAGCGCCGCCCGAGGGTCGTGCAGCCACTCCAGCACCGCATGGCAGGCGATCAGCGACCAGGGGCCTTCCACTCGCTGCGACAGCGTCTGCAGCGATGCCTCGACGAAGGTGATGGGCTCCCCGGCCAATTCCCGGCGGGCATGATCGAGCATGTCGATGGCCGGCTCGACCAGGGTCACCGCATGCCCCCGACGGGCGAACCAGCCTGACAACTGCCCCAGGCCGCCACCCACATCGAGCACCGGCTGGTCGTCGAGGTGGAGCATTTCCGGCAGCAGGCGATCGAGCAGGGCCAGCCGCAGTGCCCCGCGGGGACCACCGTAGAGACTGCCGGCAAACTTCTCGGCCAGGCCATCGAAGTGACGATCGCCGGCCGACGAGAAAGGGGAAACGGAATCAGACATGCAGGGCTCGGCAACGGCGGAATGTGGCGGGCATTCTACCTGCCTTCTATCGGCCTGGGCAGGTGCTGCGCCCAGGGGGTTGCCGCCTCCACCTGGGCCGCCAGGGCCAGCAATCGTCGCTCGTCGCCCATGGCGCCGATCACCTGCACGCCCACCGGCAGGCCATCGGGCGTGACATGCAGCGGCAGCGACATGGCCGGCTGGCCGGTGAGGTTGGCCAACTGGGTGAAGGGGGTCCGGGCCAGGGCATCCCTGGCCAGGTGCTTGAGCATTCCCGCCTTGAGCGCCAGCGCCGGGAGGCCGGGTATCGCCAGCAGCGACATCAGGCGCTCCTGGGACGCCGGCGGGTAGAGCTCGCCCAGGCGTGGCGACGGGGCGCCGGCTACCGGCATCAACAGCATGTCGTAGCGTCGATGAAAGGCCCCCATGGCCCGAGCTGCCGCGTTCCAGTCACGCTTGGCCAATTCGTAGTCGCGTACCGGCAGGTGATGCCCCAGCCGGGCAATGGCCCGCGTGGAAGGCTCGATATCCAGGCGCGACAGGGCCACGCCCGTTTCACGGGCGATCCAGGCCAGGTCGGCGGTGAGATGGCCCAGGTACAGGGTCAGATAGGCGTTGGCCAGCCGTTCCCCATCCACCGGCGGGTCGACCGACTCGACGTGGTGTCCCAGGCTGTCAAGCGTCCTGGCCGCTTGCTCCACGGCCTGGCGCACCTGGGGATCGAGCACGGTACCGAGCGGATCGCCCAGCGGATCGCCCATCGACACCGCCACGCGAAGCGGTTCGGGCGGGCGCTCCAGCGCGGCGAGGTAACCCTGCTCGCGCCGCACCGGATAGGGGGCGCCCTCGTCCATGCCATTGATGGCATCGAGCAGGGCGGCACTGTCACGTACCGTGCGGGTCAAGGCGTGCTCCACCACCGCCCCCTGCCACACTTCAGCATGCATCGGCCCCTGCGGTACCCGTCCGCGGGAAGGCTTTAGGCCGAACAAGCCGCAGTAGCTGGCGGGGATGCGGATCGAGCCGCCACCATCGCCGGCCATGGCCAGCGGCACCAGCCCCCCGGCCACCGCGG
>NZ_AZQX01000150.1:0-8258 GCF_000568385.1 Halomonas sp. BC04 | reverse complement strand
GCCGACAGGCTCTGGCGCGCCTGGCGAGCTGTCGCCCAGCTGTCACCCAGAACCCTGGTCGAAGAGGGTTTCAAGGGTGGCGCGCTGGGCGAGGAGCTGGCCCGACGACGTCGGGCCATTCTCGCGCAGGTGCTCGGGCGGCTGAACGCCCGAGCCTTTGACACTTCCTTCGTCTCAGCCGTCGGCGCGAATGCGGGCGATGATTTCCCGCAGTCGCGCATCGGCCTCGTCGTTGGCGATCTGACAGGTGCCGGCATTGTAGTGTCCGCCACCGCCGTAGGCCAGGCAGAGCTCGCCAATGTTGGTGCGGCTGGAGCGGTCGAGGATTGACTTGCCGATGGCAAACACGGTGTTCTGCCGCTTCAGCCCCCACATGACGTGAATGGAGATATTGCACTCCGGGTAGAGGGCGTAGATGACGAAGCGGTTGGTGGCATAGATGGTCTCTTCGTCGCGCAGGTCGAGGACCACCAGGTTGCCGTGAACCTCCGCGCAGCGCTTGATCTGCTCCCGGGCCTTGTCGCTGTGTTCCCGATACAGCTCGATGCGCTCCTGCACGTCCGGCAGGTCGAGAATCTGCTCGATACTGTGCTCCCGGCAGTAGTCGATCAGCTTCATCATCAACTGGTAGTTCGAGATGCGGAAGTCGCGGAAGCGCCCGAGTCCGGTCCGTGCATCCATGATGAAGTTGAGCAGCACCCAGCCTTGCGGATTCAGTACTTCCTCGCGGTTGAACTGGGCCGAGTCACCCTTGTCCACGGCGTCCATCATGTCGTCCCAGCGGGCGGGGAAGGCATCGTGACCGCCATAGTGGCGCCAGACCACCCGGGCGGCCGAAGGGGCGTCGGGGTCGATGACGTGGTTGTCCGCCCGCTGCTCGTTGCGCAGCGTCTCGCTCAGGTGATGGTCGAAGGCCAGGTGGCAGCCGGGCACGTAGGCAGGTTGGTGGTGATGTCCCGCTCGCTGATTTCGATCTTGCCATCCTGCATGTCCTTGGGGTGCACGAAGAGGATGTCATCGATCAGGTCGAGATGCTTGAGCAGGGCACCGCATACCAGGCCGTCGAAGTCGCTGCGTGTCACAAGGCGGAATTTGGCAGACATTCTGGTTCCTTTTCTTGTTCATTGGGGCTCCTTTACGAAGCATTACCCAAGTTTACCTAACTGTCTGAGCTTGCCAACTAAATCCGACAGGCCACAGGCGCTGCTCGGGGGCATCGAAACTGGCCCAGAGCTCGCCGTAGGTACGACCATCGCGCGGGTGACGCACCTCTGGCAGCAGTTCGGCCAACGGCTGCAGCACGAAGGCGTGCTGAAGTATTTCTCCTCGCGGTAGTTCGACCCCGTCATGCTCACCGGTCAGGTCCCCCACCGTCAGCAGGTCGATGTCCAGGGTACGAGGACTGAACTTGGGGCTCTCCTTGCGCCGGCCATTGGCGAACTCCAGGCGCTTGCACCAGGCCTGAAGCTCGCCGATCGGCCAGTCGCTCTCGAAGGCGACGACAAGATTGAAGAAGTTGCGCCCATCCTCGAAGCCCACCGGCTCGCTTTCGAAGACACGGGAGACCGCCAGGCTGCCGAAGGTACCCGCCAAGGCATCCAGACAGATGCGAACGTGAATCTCACGATCGATGTTGCTGCCGATGCTGGCGCTGATCAGGGCCATCACGTTTCCCCTGGCCGGGTACCGCGTTCGATGCGAACGCCAACCGCGGTGGCGGCGGGTACGGCGCCAGGTTTGCGCACCGTGAGGCACAGCCAGGGAATGGCGAACTCGTCACGCAGTGTCGCCGCGAGCCGCTCACTGAAGGTTTCCACCAGGGCGAAATCGTGATCGTCGGCGAAGCGGGCGACCCGCTGGCTGATGGCGGCATAGTCAAGGGTGTGGGCAATATCGTCACTGGCTGCGGCGGGGCGAATGTCGGTGGCCAGTTCCAGGTCGAGCAGCAACCGCTGGGTGATGGTGCGCTCCCAGTCATAGACGCCGATCACGGTCTCCACAGCGAGCGACTCGATCAGTACACGGTCCATGGGGTCTCCCCGTAGGCAGAAAATGCATTGGGCATCCGATTTGGCGCCCGATTGTACGTGAGCCGTCGGGGGGATGACAGAACGATGGCCTGTCTTAACGAGACCGGGGGTGGCAGAATCCAGTCATGAGTATGGCAGGAGACAAGTACAGGTGACATCGGTCGAATGGCTGCTGCCGCTGCTGGGGTTGGGCTATCTCAGCGGTTCCTGGCTGGGCGCCTGAGCGTGTGCCGAATGGCGGGCGTTGAGGATCCGCGGCTGGCCGGTTCCCGTAACCCGGGTTTCTCCAATGTGCTGCGATTGCATGGCCGCCGGCTGGCACTGGCGACCCTGCTGCTGGACGCCTGCAAGGGTATGCCGGTGCTCTGGCTTTCCCTGTGGCTTGGGCTGCCGCCCTGGGCCCAGGGCATGGTTGGCCTGGCGGTGCTGCTGGGCCACAGCTATCCCCCCTGGTACCGTTTTCGCGGCGGCAAGGCCGTCGCCAGTGCCTTTGGCGTGATGCTTGTCCTGACGCCCTGGGTGGCGTTGTGTTGTGCCCTGCTCTGGGCAGTCCTGGCTTGGCGCGTGCGCACCGCCGCGGTGGCCTCCCTGGCCAGTGCCGGCCTGGCGCCACTGGCCAGCGTCTGGCTGGCGCCGGACTATGTCATCGTGGTGATGGCCTTTACCGTGCTGGTGCTGGCACGGCATATGCTGAATATCCAGCGCCTCAGGCGCGGCGGCGAACAGGGGCTCTAGTAGCCGGTCGGTGCACGAAGGGTATCCATTGGCCAGCGTGGTACCGCCTTCATGATGCCGGTCTCATCACATTCGCCTGCCAATAGCCGCTGAGTGCCCACGTAGGCGATCATGGCGCCGTTATCGGTACAGAAGCGGCCGCGCGGGTAATAGGCCTGGGCGCTGCGCTTGTCGGTCTCCCGTTCCAGCCGTTCCCGCAGGCGCACATTGGCACTGACGCCCCCCGCCATCACCAGCCGCTTGAGGCCGGTGGCATCCAGCGCACGGCGGCACTTGATCACCAGCGTATCCACCACCGCCTCCTCGAAGGCGCGTGCCACGTCGGCGCGGGCCTGGTCGTCCAGCGCGCCATCCTGCTCCAGCCGCTTCAGGGTGGTCAGGGTATGGGTCTTGAGCCCCGAAAAGCTGAAATCGAGCCCCGGGCGGTCGGTCATGGGACGCGGGAAGCGAAAGCGACCGGGGTCGCCCAGTTCGGCGAGCTTCGCCACCTGTGGGCCGCCTGGATAGGCAAGCCCCAGCATCTTGGCCGCCTTGTCGAAGGCCTCGCCGGCGGCGTCGTCCACCGATTCGCCCAGCAGCCGATAATTGCCCAGCCCCTGGACCTCGACCAGTTGGGTGTGGCCACCCGACACCAGCAGGGCCACGAAGGGAAAGGCCGGCGGCGAGGTTTCCAGCATGGGAGCCAGCAGGTGCCCCTCCATGTGATGGACCCCCAGTACCGGAATGCCCAGTGCACGTGCCATGCCATGGGCGGTGCTGGCGCCCACCATCAGGGCGCCGACCAGTCCCGGACCCGCGGTATAGGCAATGGCATCCAGCTCGGTGCGTGTGACGCTGGCCTCGTCGAGCACCTGCTGTATCAACGGCAGCAGCCGACGGGTGTGGTCCCGCGAGGCGAGCTCGGGCACCACGCCGCCGTATTCGGCATGCATGGCAACCTGGCTGTAGAGCGCGTCGGCCACCAGGCCTCGTTCGGTGTCGTAGAGCGCGACGCCGGTCTCGTCGCAGGAGGTTTCGATGCCGAGTACTAGCATGGGGTGGACTCGCGGAAGAGATAAAGCGGCATTCTAACAAACTGATCCCGGCTGGGCTGTGGTTTAGTGTTCTCTCGAGGGCAAGGACGACATCATGGCTCCGGTCATTTTCCTGAAGAACGTAATTTGGATCACAAGAATAGTGCCAGCGTGTCGTCATCAACGCCGAGGAACTCGCTCCTGTTCCGGGCCATGGCTTCAGGGGCTGGTATCGAGAACAGCATCTTGGCGTACTACGGGGAGGGCAGTGAGTGAGAAGGCCTCCTGTACCTGGGCGAGCAGTGCCTCGCCCTGGCAGTCGCTTGCCAGCCAGCCTTGGAGCAGGCCGCTCTTGACGAGCTCGGTGACCTGGGCGGTGTCTTCCGGAGCGGCAAGGGCGAGACAGGCGACGTCGGGATAGAGGGCCCGAATGCGCTTGAAGAACTCCAGGCCCGGCATCTCGGGCAGGTGCAAACCGCCGACCACCACGCGAATGCCGTTCAGGGCGAGCAGGTCGAAGGCTTCATTGATATGCGTGGTGGCCAAGGGGCGGTAGCCGGCCTTCTGCAACGGGGTACACAGCGCGGAAAGTGCCTTTGCATCGGTATCCATCAGCAGCAGCGAGCGGTCGTCGGCGGCGGAATTACTGTCGGGCAACGTCATGCGTCGCCCTTCCTTCAGCAGGGCCTCCAGCTCCCTCGCCGGCAGCGGTCGACTGAACAGGTAGCCCTGCAGTTGGTCGCAGCAATGGCGGCGCAGCGTAGCGGCCTGGGCTTGGGTTTCCACCCCTTCGGCCACCACCTGAAGACGTAGCCCGCGCCCCATGGCGATGATGGTCTGGGCGATGGAGGCCTCATCCGGGGAGGTGGTGATGTTGGTGATGAAGCTGCGGTCGATCTTCAGGGTATCGAAGGGGAAGCGGCGCAGGTAGGCCAGGCTGGAATAGCCGGTCCCGAAGTCGTCCACGGCCAGTTGCACGCCGAGGGCCTTCAGTTCGTTCAGCACTCTGATGGTCTCCTCGGGGCGCTCCATGACCGCACTTTCGGTCAGCTCCAGCTCAAGCAGTTCGGGGGGGAAGCCAGTTTCGGCCAGAACCCTGTCGACCAAGGCGGCCAGGTCCACCTGCTGTAGTTGACGGGTCGAAAGGTTGACCGCCATATTCAGCCGGCCAAGCCCCTGCAACTGCCAGGCCCGACCCTGCAGGCAGGCTTGGCGCAGGGCCCACTCACCCAAGGGCTGGATCAGGCCGGTATCCTCAGCGATCGGGATGAACGTCATGGGCGAAATGTTGCCTTCGCTGGGGTGGTGCCAGCGGGCCAGGGCCTCCATGCCGACTACCTCGCCAGTGGCCAGGTCCACCTTGGGCTGGTAGTGCAGCTCGAGGGCGTTGTCCTCGAGCGCACGGCGCAGGTCCTGCTCCAGAGTCAGGCGCTGCTGGGCCGCCGCATTAAGGTCCTCGGTAAAGAAGCGATAGGTATTCTTCCCCTCCCGCGCTGCCAGGTGCTGGGCCGTGGTGGCGTTGCCAAGGAGGGAGGCGAGATCCTGGCCGTCCCGGGGCAGCACGCTGATACCGGCATGCATGCTGATACGCAGATCGTGGCCTTCGATGGTCAGGGGGCGGGAGACGGCATCGATCATGCGCTGGGCAATGGCGGCGATGCCTTGGGAGTCGGGCGCGTCGGACAGGATGACGACGAATTCATCCCCCGCATAGCGAGCCACTATATCCTGCTGTCGGGCGCACTCTGCCAGCCGTTGTCCGACCGCCTGCAGCACCTTGTCGCCAACCCGATGGCCCAGGCTGTCGTTGAGCAGGTGGAAACGGCTGATATCGAGAGACAGCAGGCCGACCCGTTTGCCTCGCTGCAGGGCATGGCTTGCCACCTTGTCGAAGTGCTGGGCGAGGAGGGAACGGTTGGGCAGATTCGTCAGGCTATCGTAGAAGGCCAGATGGTTTATCTGCTCCTCCATCTGCTTGCGTTCGCTGATGTCGTACTGGATGCCCACGAAATGGGTGATGATGCCGTGGCGGTTGCGCACCGGACTGATGGAGGTCAGCTCCCAATAGGGTTCACCATCCTTGCGCCGGTTCAGCACTTCTCCTTCCCACACCTTGCCTTGCTGAAGCGTCCTGCGCAGGTTGCGGTACTGGCTGCGCGGAAGTCGCCCGGGCTCAAGCAGGGGAATGCGCTTGCCCTTGATCTCTTCCGGGGCGTAGCCGGTGGTACGCGTGAACTGAGGGTTGACGTATTCGGTGATGCCATTGGCATCGGTGATGACGATAGAGCTGACGCTTTGATCGATGGCCTGGTTGAGCTTCTGGAGCTCCTGCTCCGCATGGATGCGCTCGGTGACGTCTCGGCCATTGGCGACATAGTGGGTAATCTCGCCAGTCGGGTCGAACAGCGGTGAAACGGCAATCTCCTCATAGTACGACTCGCCGCTGGCGCCCAGGTTGATCAGTGTGGCGCGGAAGGTATCGCCGTTTTCCAGGGCGTCGCGGAAATCCTGGTACAGCTCGGGTGGGTTGCGTTCATGGCTTTTGAAGAGGCGCACGTTCATGCCGAGGATGTCTTCTCGACGGTATCCGCGCATCTGCTCGAACGCTCTGTTGACGTACTCGATTTCCCGGTGGTGATTGGTGATGATGACCGAGTCTGCGCTTTGCTCGACGGCGTGAGAGAATTTTCGCAACTCTGCCTCGGTCGCTTCTCGTCGTTCGATATCCTCGACAAGGCTGGTGCGCAGAGATTCGAAGGCCTTCGCCAGGCTGCCAATCTCGTCACTGGAAAACGCCGGTAACGGCTGTTTCAAGTCTTTGGCGACATGACTCACCGCTGTTTCGAGGCGCAGCAGCGGATGGAGGATGCGGCGCCTGATAGACCAGACGGCAAAGGCGAAGATGCCTATGGCGGTGAGAATGGAGAAGGACGCCATGGCCAGTGACAGCATGACGCTGTCACGCAGCCTGTCGAGGTTGGTTCCGAAATGATCGCTTACGGTTTCCGAAAGCGACAGCACGGAGCCGATACCCGCTGTGGCTTGCTGGTACCACTCGGCTGCACTGACCGGATAGGCGTCGCCTTCACTGTCGGCTTGATAGATGGCAAGGCGAAGGGCCTGGTACTCATCGAGGAAGCTGGCATCCAGCTCGGCTCTTGCCCTTGTCAGGGCAGGTATGTCAGGCAATTGCTGGATCAGGGTCTCGACTCGGGCAAGCGAGGCTTCGACGATGTCGCGATAGCGCAGTAGCGTCGCTCGTTCCGGCCCGCTCAGGGGGCGCTGCCCGGCGATGGCCGAGCCGATGATTGCCCGTTCTCGCCCGGCATACTCGCTGACATTGAACAGGGCATCCTTGATCAGCGGATTGGTGGTGTAGGAGTAGATGTTGTCCGGCATGGGGTGGCCGGTGGCGTCGCGTAGTTCCGACAAGGCCTCGATATAGCGTGTTGCCAGAGCGATCCACTGGCTTTCATCGAGTTCCGCAGCCTCGCTGGCGATCCGCCGGTCGACCTGCCCGCGTGCCGTTTCCATCGTCTCGTGGTGCTGGGCAAGTTGTTGCAGGCCGCGATGCAAGGGATGAGTGTCGTCGATTCGAGAAAGGCCCGGCAGTTCAGAGGCCGCAGCCAGGATGGAACGATAGAGTGTATCGACATCGTGTCGTTGCCGGGCCATCTCGTACATCATGTCCGGACTGGCCTGGGTCGGGTGAGAAAGGATGGCGGCGGTGATTCCGCGCTCCATGGCCATGACACCGCTCGCGCGAAGGGAGAGGTCAGCCACCTGGTTGCTCTGGTGGACCCACTGCGCGGCACTCAACTTGGCCCGGATCTCGCGAATTTCCCAGCTCGAGCCCAGCAGAATCAGCAGTCCCATCAGTGTCAGCAGAAAAATCAAGAGATTGCGAATGGTCATTTGTGGCACCACGCAATGGCCCTGCCCCGCGCTCCGTTAAACGCCATTGGCCAGCACTCGCGACAAAAATTGTTAAAATTCTTTACGAATCCGTAATGGAACGCTACCCCGGCGGGTGGTCCGGGGCAAGCCAAAATGCCAGCGCAATGGGCGGGGTCAACCTTTCCTCGCCTTTCACCACCCTGCGTTTGCAAAGACTCGTTCCGGCGTCTAGAATACTGTGCGCTGTAGGACTGGGTCGTGCATCCGGCAGGAGAGCTTCCGCTATCCTCATGTAGTCTGGACATCGGTGGCTTGCTGCCGGTCTGGATTTCGTGATGACGGGAGTCGTCCAGAGAGGGTGTGCGTACAAACCGAACTCAAGACATTTTAAGGTAGGTGAGTGCTTAATGCCTTCTGTAAAAGTACGTGATAATGAGCCGTTTGACGTAGCGCTGCGTCGTTTCAAGCGTTCCTGCGAAAAAGCCGGCATTCTGTCCGAGGTTCGCCGTCGCGAGCACTACGAGAAGCCGACTGCAGAGCGCAAGCGCAAGGCAGCCGCCGCGGTGAAGCGTCACGCCAAGAA
>NZ_AZQX01000149.1:0-26538 GCF_000568385.1 Halomonas sp. BC04 | reverse complement strand
CTCGGGAAAGGGGTGGCGAGCGGCGAACCGCTCGGCCCGCCAGCGGCGCAGGCGACCGAACATGGCCTCAGTTCTCCTCGGGATTGCCCGGTGTCAGGCTGCCCGACTTCCAGGACCAGTCGCGCCAGCGCAGGTCGAACAGGTCCTTGCGGCGGTCCTTGAGGTTGGTCACCGAGCCTTCGGCGCGCACCACGGTCAGCCGGGTGAGGTCCAGGTCCGAGAAGATCACCATCTCGGTGTTGGGCGTGGTCTCGGAGAGCACGGCATCATGGGGGAAGGCGAAATCCGAGGGGGTGAACACCGACGACTGGGCGTACTGGATGTCGAGGTTGCGGATCGAGGGCACGTTGCCGACGCTGCCACACAGCACCACGTAGCACTCGTTCTCGATGGCCCGTGCCTGGGCGCAGTGGCGGACTCGCAGGTAGCCGTTCTTCGTGTCGGTCCAGAAGGGCACGAAGAGGATGTCCATGTCCTGGTCGGCGAGCAGGCGGCCGAGTTCGGGAAATTCCACGTCGTAGCAGATCAGGATGCCCACGCGGCCGGCATCGGTCTCGAATACGCGCAGCTCGTCGCCGCCTTCGATCACCCACTCCCGGCGCTCCTGGGGGGTGATGTGCAGCTTGGCCTGTTTTTCGATGGTGCCGTCACGATGGCACAGGTAGGCGATGTTGTAGAGCCGGTCGTCCTCGCCCACCTCGATCATCGAGCCTGCGACGATATTGATGTTGTAGGAGACCGCCATGCGCGACAGCTCGCTCTTGAACTGCTCGGTGAAGCCGGCCAGGAAGCGGATGGCGGCCATCTGGTCCTGCTGGGTGGCCCGGTCCTGCAGTCCCATCAGCGGTGCATTGAACAGCTCCGGGAAGACGGCAAAGTCACTCTGGTAGCTGGAGAGGGCATCGACGAAGTACTCGACCTGCTGCAGTACCGATTCTACCGAGGCGCACTCGCGCATCTGCCACTGCACGGCACCGACCCGCACCTGGGTGGGGCGATTCTCCAGCACCCGTTCGGCGGGTTCGTAGAGGATGTTGTTCCACTCCAGCAGGGTGGCATACCCCTGGGACTTCTCGTCTTCCGGCAGGTACTTGCGCAGCAGGCGCTTGACCAGGAAGTCGTTGGCCAACTGGAACGACAGGATCGGGTCGTGGATCTCCTTGCGTGACACCCGCTCGATGTACTCCGCGGGCGAGAGTTCGTGGGCATGTTCGTGATACTGGGGAATGCGTCCACCGGCAAGAATCGCCCGCAGGTTCATGGAGCGACACAGCTCCTTGCGTGCCTCGTAGAGTCGCCTTCCCAGCCGGTAGCCGCGGTAGTCTGGGTGGATCAGTACATCCAGCCCATACATGGCATCCCCTTCGGGATCGTTGAGGATGATCTCGCGGTTGCCCACCAGGTCGTCATACTTGTGGGGGTTGGAGAACTCGTCATAGGCGACCCGCACAGTCAGGGCCACCCCCACCAGTTTTTCATCGTCCTCGATGGCTATCTGGCCGTCGGGAAATTCCTGGATCAGCCGATCGATGGAGTGCTGGGGCCAGGCACCGCCGATGTCGTCGTAGACGGCATCCATCAGTGCCTTCAGCTGAGGGTAATCGTCCTGGGTCAGGTTGCGCAGGTTCAGATGCAGTTCGTCGAGGGACATGGCACGCCGGTTCCTGTCAGGGTGAAAGACGAATTCTAGCATGGTCCCGGCGACGACCGAGGCCGGCACCGGTCGCTGTCTCGAGGTCAGGTCCGGATGACGTCATGCGCCTGTCATATCAGTGGGTGAAGGTGCACCGCAAAGAGGCCGAAGTGCGGCTACGCTGATTCAGGGAGAGGGATATGGGCAGCATGACGCTTCCGACAGTGACGAGTCCCCCTGCGGCGAGCGCCATTGAATCCTGTCATGACAATAACAACGAGCGCGCCATGACCAACGACGACAAGCGCATTCGGCTCGACGCCGTGAGCAAGACCTGGGGCGGGCAGGCCGCCGTGGATCGGATCTCCTTCGACGTCGCGCCTGGTGAGTTCGTGATCCTGCTGGGCCCTTCGGGCTGCGGCAAGTCAATGGTACGGCACTCCGGGCCCTTGACGCCGCTTCAGCCCCTATACGGGAAGGAACATGCCGATCCAGAACGCTAGCCGACGCATGCAGATATACGGTGCGCTGCTGCTGTTACCGGCTGCAGTATTGCTTGGCACCTTCGCCTACCTGCCCACGGTGTCCACCCGCTCAGCATCGCCCCTCTGCTGGTCGCCTTCCTGCTGTTCCAGCGCCAGTTCGTGCAGTCGTTCCTGAGGGCGGGGATACGCTGACCCAGTCCGTTGACTACTCTTGTGGTGGATGCATGACCCAAGGAGATATGCAATGGCTCACGGACAGACAACGGGGCAGGGCAAGCATGCCAAGCTCTACCGCATGGTCATGGAGGAGCACCTGTGCCCTTTCGGTTTGAAGAGCAAGGACCTGCTGGAGCGCAAGGGCTTCGAGGTGGAGGACCACCACCTGAGTTCACGTGAGGAAACGGAAGCCTTCAAGGAGAAACACGGCGTGGATACCACGCCCCAGGCTTTTATCGATGACCAGCGCATCGGCGGTTACGACGAGCTGCGAGAGTACTTCGGCCTGGATTCGCCGGGCGAGGACGAAACCACCTACCAGCCGGTGATCGCCCTGTTTGCCACGGCTTTCCTGCTGGGGCTGGCCGTCAGTTGGACCGCCACCGGCTCGCTGCTTAGCCCCCGGATGCCGGAGTACTTCGTGGCCATCGCGATGGCCCTGCTGGGGCTACAGAAGCTCAAGGACATAGAAAGCTTCAGCACCATGTTTCTCAACTACGACCTGCTGGCCCAGCGTCAGGTGCGCTATGGCTACGTCTACCCCTATGCCGAGACCCTGGCGGGCATCCTGATGCTGGCGGGGGCCCTGGTGTGGCTGGCCGCCCCGGTGGCGCTGTTCATCGGCACGGTGGGCGCCGTCTCGGTGTTCAAGGCGGTCTATATTGACAAGCGTGAACTCAAGTGCGCCTGCGTGGGTGGTGACAGCAAGGTGCCGCTGGGTTTCGTGTCGCTGACCGAGAACCTGATCATGGTCGGCATGGGCATCTGGATGCCGTTGCGGATGTACCTGTTGTCGTGAGCCTAGGTGGGCATCGGGTCATCCTGCAGCGGTGCCAGCACGCTGCGATTGCGCCCCTCGCGCTTGGCCTGGTAGAGCGCCTCGTCGGCACGCAAGAGCAGGGCCGAGGGAGCCAGGTCGGTGGCCGGTTGGATCACGGCGATGCCGATGCTCACGGTGACCACGGAGGTGTGCGGCACGCCTTCGTTGGGAATGGCCAGCGCTTCGATGCCCTGACGGATACGCTCGGCGGCCTGGAGGGCCGTCGTGGTCGAGGCCTTCGGCAGTAGCACGACGAACTCCTCGCCGCCGTAGCGCACCACCAGGTCGTCTTCCTGACGCACGTGGCGCTGAATCTCCAGCGCGACCTGGCGCAGGCAGGCGTCGCCCTGAAGGTGTCCGTAGCGGTCGTTGTAATTCTTGAAGCAATCGATATCGATGACCAGCATGCCGAGCATTGTTCGCTCGGTCATGGCTTCGTTCCAGCGCTGGATCAGTGCGCTGTCGAAATGACGGCGGTTGGCCACCCCGGGCAGTGGGTCGGTAATCGAGATCTTGGTCAGGGCCTGGTTGTCATCGAGTGCGGCGTTAGTCCTCAGTTGCTCGCGCAGTAGTAGCAGGTAGGACTGACGCTCGCTGGCTTCCAGGCGGTAGTTGGCAAGAAGCGTGAATACGCCGGTCGATAGGAAGACCAGTATCGTATACAACTTGACCTCGAAGTCCATGTGGGGATAGGGAAATACGAAGGCTGCCATGAGAACGGTGCTGATGAGCGAGGTGGCGATGGCATAAGGAAAGCGCAGCGAATAGAAGACATTGCCTACCAGCAATATCAGGCCAAAGGAAAACGTATCCAGAAACGAATAGGGCGAGTCGGAAACGAAGAATATGGTGCAGGAGAGCAGCATCGCCACCACCAGAGTGCTTGCCATGAGCGTTTCTCTGGCAGCTGGCGATAATCCTCGGTGCAGGAAGTAGAATGCAACGATGCCATAAGGGGTCATCAAGCCGAAGCGTATCCAGGCGGCGGTATGCAACACTTCCGGGCGGAACACAGTGTCGTTGAAGATATAGAGGTCGTAGATGACAAGTGCCACGATGCCGGCTATCAGCAGATGATAGCTGCGGCGAGTCGAGGTATCGGCCTCGAAACGTGTCTCCACCGCTGGGCTGAAGCGCAGGCGATACCAAGGCCTGATCAAGTCCGATTCAACGGCCTGCAGCAAGGTTGTTTTCACGGTCGCTTTTCCCCATGTGGATGGCACCATTTTCTTTGATACGGTGCTCTGGGAAGGATATCGGCCGCTAGAAGCCTAACTTTACTTTTTTTGTCTAGCCTGTCTCGCTTTCACTCGTGCCGCCAGTTCGAACACGTGCCTGTCCTCGGCGCCGAGATCGTCCAGTGCGCTGGCGAGATTGAGCAGGTAATCGCGGTTGGAGCCGCTGGGGCCATGGGCGGCGGCAATCTGCCGGGCCATGGCATCGAGCGGTGCGTCGCCGAGGAAGGCGGCGTTCTCCTTCGTGGCGAGATATATCAGCCCCTCGGTGTGATCGCCCTCGGCAAAGTGCAGCATCACCTGCTCACGGAGATAACCGTTCTTCTCGCGCACGTCCAGCGGGCCAAGGGTCCCGGTGTCGATGCGGTAGGCCATGCCGTGACAGGTCGATCCCGGTGACTCGACCAGCGTCACTACGCGGCCCGGGGCATCCGGGGTGCCCCGGTGGTCATGGGAGCCCTGCCAGAAGCGCCGGGCCCAACCCTGGATGTGTGCCGGACGGCGCTCGTGGTACGCAAATTCCGTCTTCCAGATCAGCGAGCCGTAGCCGAATAGCCAGAGAGTATCGCTGTGCCCGAAGAAAACCCTCCCGCGATTGAGCTGAGTGGTATCGACGGTCATGACGACGGTGCGCTCTTGTGGACCAAGGGCCGGGTCAGCGTCTGGGCCATGATCACGCCGGCCAGGACCAGTACGCCACCGATGAGGTGGAACAGCGCAATCCGCTCATTGAGGAAGGCCATGGCGATCAGCGCGCTGAACAGCGGCATCAGGTTGATGAAGATGCTCGCCTGGCTGGCGCCGATCTGGCGGATGGCACGCATCCACAGGAAGGTGGTGATGATCGAGGCGGGGATGCCGGCGTAGAGAATCAGCCAGACGTTGTGGCTGTCCACCGGGGTCATCGGGCCCAGCAGGTAGCCGGGCAGCAGGAACAGCACGGCGAAGCAGACCTGCACGTAGAGCACCACCCAGGGCGGCAGGTCCAGCGGCCAGCGCTTGAGCATGACGCCGTAGAGTGCGTAGCAGGTGGCGGCGATCACCATCAAGAGGTCGCCCAGGGCGACTTCCAGCTGCAGCAGCGACAGAGGGTTGCCGCGGCCCAGTAGTACGGTGACGCCAAGCAACGCGACGATGCCGCCCAGGCTGCCACCCAGGCTGGGTGCCTCACGCAGGATCAGTGCGCTGAGCAGCACGGTGAGCAGCGGCACCATGGCCGCAAGGATACCCATGTTGGTGGCCGAGGTGGTTTCGGCGGCGACATAGGCAAGGCCCTGCCACAGTGCCATGCCGATCAGGCCCAGTACCGCGAGCTTGGGCCACTGCCGGCGGATGACGTCGCGATGCTGCCAGGCGGATGGCAGCACGAAGGGGGTGAGTACGACCAGTGCCAGCACCCAGCGCAGGAAGGCGATGCTGCTGGGGGCGATGGAGCCCACCGTGAGCTGGTTGATGGTCATGTTGCCCGACCAGATCAGCACGGCACCGAGCGGGGCCAGGAAATAGAGCAGCGGCATGACGACCTCTTGGACAAGGCAGAGCCCCGCCGCGGCGGGGCTCTGGAGAACCGTCATCATATCGCGCTGAGACGGCGCTGCAAGTCATGAGAAGGCTAATGGCATGGGCTGCCGGCTTCGCTCTAGCGCAGCTGACTATCCTTGCTGCCCCGGCGATTGTAGCCACTATAGGCTGTCTTCTGCTTGTCGCGCTTGCCCTGGCAGGCGATGCACAGCCGCACGCCCTTGATCGCCTCGCGGCGGGCCTGGGGAATTTCATCACCGCACTCCTCGCAGTGCGTCAGGCTTTCGCCGGTGGGAAGCTGGCTTCGGACGCGCTGCAGCGCGTCTTCCACCGTGCTTTCGATCTGTTCCTGTTCTGCGCCGTCTCGTGCCCAGCCACCAGCCACTCTCCTTCCTCCTGGCTCTTTGCGAGCCAATCTCTATTATTCCTCGACCAGCACTTGATGAAGAGACAAGGGCTTCGGCCCCTGTCTCGTGCCCGGTCAAACGCCGAGGATCTCCTTGGCCTCGTTCAGCATCTCCTCGGAGCGGGCATGATCTCCGGCATTGTGGGCTTCCTCGCCCTCTTGCCGCAGTTGGTTGACCTGCTCGAGTTCGGTTTCGCTCAGCTGGGCAACCTTGGCGTCATCCGCCAGCGCTTCATCGATCTCGCCCATCAGCATGGGACAGGTTGCGGCCCAGGCCGGTGAGACGAATGCGAGTAGTACCAGTGCGGCAAACAGTTTCTTCATCATTGTCGGTGCCTCCTTTGAACGCAGCCGGCCGGCTGCGTTCGCATGAAAGTTCAGGTACCTCGACCGGAATCGACTGTCGGCGCCAGCCACGCAGGGGTGATGGGGCGTCGCCGAGCCATTGACCGGGCCGCTGTCAGTATAGATAACCCAGGCCAACTGCACAGAACAGAAACGCCCCGCTGGCTGTGCCGGCAGGGCGCGTTGGTCGGCGATGCGTGATTCAGCCGATGGCGGCGATGGCTGCCTTGGCCACCTGTACGTCCTGGTCGGGCTTGACGCCGGAAACGCCGACGGTACCGGCCATCTGGCCGTCGACCATCACCGGTACGCCGCCGGAGAGCATCGCTTTCATCGGGGCGGTGACGAAGGCGGTGCGTCCGTTATTGATCATCTCTTCGAACAGCTGCGTCTCGCGGGCACCATAGGCGGAGGTACGTGCCTTCTCGGTGGCTGCTTCGACGCTGAACAGCGGCGCATTGTCCAGGCGGCGCAGGCCGAGCAGGTGGCCGCCATCGTCGGCTACGGCGATGGTTATCGCCCAGCCTTGGGTCTCGGCCTCCTTCTGGGCGGCATCGAGGATGGTGTTGACGTCGGTGAGGGTCAGTACGGGCTTGGTCTTCATGGTGATCTCCTGATGGATTAAGCAGCCGGCAATACGAAGCTTGCAGCTTTCTAGTGGTGCATTACGGGGCTGCTCCGGTGACAGGACGACGAGGAGGCGCTGTGAACCCATCCCTGGGCGCTACCGATTCCATCCATGGAATCGGACCTCCTCTTTGTCCTGTCCCCGGCGCCCCTCGCGTGGGTAGATTCTTTAGCCGAGACTGCCGCTCGCGGCTGGTCGCAGTGTCTCGTCGACGATTTCTATCCAGTGCCTGACGGGCGTTCGCCCCGCGCCGTTAAGATGGGTCTGGCAGCCGATATTGGCCGTCACGATGAGTTCCGGGTTGCCGGCTTCCAGGGCGTTGAGCTTGTTGTCGCGCAGCTGGGTGGCCAGTTCCGGCTGGGTGATGGAGTAGGTGCCCGCCGAGCCGCAGCAGAGGTGGGGATCCTGGACCGGCGTCAGCGAAAAGCCGAGCTTGACCAACACGCCTTCGACGGCGCCGCCGAGCTTCTGGGCGTGCTGAAGGGTGCAGGGGCAGTGGAAGGCGAGCTTGCGGTTCTTCTTGAGCGTCAGTGCTTCCAGGTTTTCGTCGCGCAGTACTTCGACCAGGTCCTTGGCCAGTGCACTGATCCGTTTGGCCTTTTCAGCGTAGTCGGGGTCGTCCTCGAGCATCTCCCCGTACTCCTTGACGAAGGCGCCACAGCCGCTGGCGGTCTGCACTATTGCTTCAATTCCCGCTTCGCCTTCTTTCTCGATATGCGGCCACCAGGCGTCGATATTGGCGCGGATGCGGGCGCGGCCATCGTCCTGGGCGTTGAGATGGAAGTCGACGGCACCGCAGCAGCCTGCCTCGGGAGCGGGGGTGAGGCCGATGCCCAGCCGGTCCAGCACCCTGCCGTGGCGGCATTGGTGTTGGGCGAGAGGCCTGGCTGTACGCAGCCCTCGAGGATCAGCATCTGGCGCTTGTGGGTCTTGCCTTCGGGCAGGACCCCGGCATCCACCGGCTTGGGTGGCAGCTTGTCCTTGAGCCTCCCGGGCACCAGGGGCTTGAAGGTCTGGCCCAGCTTGAGCAGTGCCTGGAAGCGCCTGGGGTCGGTCAGGGCCTTGCGCAGCCCATAGCGCATGGCACGTTCGGACGCCTTTCGCGGCACCCGACGCTCGATCTCGGCGCGGCCGATATCGAGCAGCTTGTGATATTCCACGCCGGAGGGGCAGGTGGTCTCGCAGTTGCGGCAGGTCAGGCAGCGGTCCAGATGCAGCCGGGTCTGCTCGGTGACGTTCACGTCGTCGTCGGGATTTTCCAGCATCTCCTTCATCAGGTAGATGCGTCCCCGGGGACCGTCCCGCTCGTCGCCGAGCAGTTGATAGGTAGGGCAGGTGGCGTTGCAGAAGCCGCAGTGGACGCAGCTTCGCAAGACGCGGTCGGCCTCGCGGATGTGCGGCTTCTTGAGGTCTTCCTCGGTAAAGTGCGTCTGCATGTCAGGATTCCTCGATACGTCTCAAAACGCCGCGTAGAGCCGGCCCGGGTTGAAGATGCCCCTGGGGTCGAGCTCGGCCTTGAGGTTGCGGTGATATTTCAGCAGCACCGATGGCAGGGGGGTAAAGGGCTCGTCGCTTCCCGGCCCTTCACAGGCGCCCAGGTAGGTGGCATGGCCGTCGACGCGGCGACAGGCGTCGCGCAGGGTCTCGGCGTCGATCTCGCTTCTGGCCCAGCACTGGGCGCCGGCCCAGTCGTGGAGCATGGTGGCTTCCGGCGCGTCCGCCAGGCCCAGGGAGGCCGTGCGATGGGGCAGTGAGAGTCGCCACAAAGGGCGGTCACCGGCCCTGGTGGTGACGTCATCATTGCCGAAGAAGTCCAGTTTCAGGTCTCGTAGCGCGTGCCAGAAGCCTTCGTCCAGGTCGTCGCCGCCGAGACGCTCGCGGGTGGCGGCCACCGAGCTCGGCCCGCCTTCCAGGCGRATATGCAGGGCGCCATCCAGCCAGGCTGCCGCGCTGATGGGCAGCGGCTCACGGCCCCARTCGGCCAGCCKGTTGCGYGCCTCCTCGAGCGAGATATCCAGATGCAGGCTGCGGCTGGCGCCGGGACGGGGCAGCACCTTGAAGGTSACTTCGGTGAGCAGCCCGAGGGTTCCCTGGGCACCGACCATCAGCCTGGACAGGTCGTAGCCGGCGACATTCTTCATCACCTGGCCGCCGAAGCGCTGCTCGATCCCCTCGTGACCGATCACCCGGACGCCGAGCACGAAATCGCGCACGCTTCCGGCCCAGGGGCGGCGTGGACCGGAGAGGCCGGTGGCGACCATGCCACCCACGGTGCTCGCGCCACCAAAGCGTGGCGGCTCGAAGGGCAGCATCTGCCCCTGCTCGGCGAGTGCGGCCTCGAGTTCGGCGAGCGGGGTGCCGCTGCGCACCGATACCACCAGCTCCACTGGGTCGTAGAAGGTGATGCCCCGGTGCTCGGCAGTGGAAAGTACCTCACTCGTTACGGGGCGGCCATAGAAGCCGCGGGTGTCACCCCCGACGATGCGCAGCGGCGTACCGGTGGCATTGGCCTGACGGATCCTCTCTGCCAGTGCTTCGCTGGCGTCATGGTCATGGGGCGTCGTTGCTGTGGTAGCCATGGTCACTCCAGTCAGCCTTGCGAGTGGGTCGGGGAGCCGTCGCCGGCACTCTTGGCGTCCGCACTCTTGATCATGCGGAACTCGGAGCAGCGGGCCGGCGTGGGGATATTCTTGCCCGGGTTGAGCAGTCCCTTCGGGTCGAAGGCGGCCTTGGCGGCACGGAAGGTGGCCAGCTCGTCTGGGCGGAACTGGGCGCACATCTGGTTGATCTTCTCGCGACCGACGCCGTGCTCGCCGGTGATGCTGCCGCCCACCTCGACGCACAGTTCGAGGATCTTCCCCCCCAGCGCCTCGGCCTCGTCCAGCTCGCCCGGGGTGTTGGCATCGAACAGGATCAGCGGGTGCATGTTGCCGTCGCCGGCATGGAAGACGTTGGCCACGCGCAGGCCGTACTGCTCCGACAGGTCGGCGATGCCCTTGAGCACTCGGGCCAGTTCGCGGCGGGGAATGGTACCGTCCATGCAGTAGTAGTCCGGCGACATGCGACCCACCGCGGGGAAGGCATTCTTGCGCCCGGCCCAGAACAGCGCGCGCTCGGCATCGTCGCGGGCCTGCTGGATACCGGTGGCGCCGGCCGCCTCGAGCACCCGGCGCACGGTCTCGCAGTCGTCGTCGACGTCGGCTTCCACGCCGTCCAGCTCGCAGAGCAGGATGGCGGCGGCCTCCACCGGATAGCCGGCACCGATGAAATCCTCGGCGGCGCGAATCGCCAGATTGTCCATCATCTCCAGACCGCCGGGGATGATCCCCGCGGCGATGATCGAACCCACGGCGTTGCCGGCCTCCTCGATGTCGTCGAAGCTGGCCATCAAGACCTTGGCGGTCTCTGGCTTGGGCAGCAGCTTGACGGTGATTTCGGTGACCACGCCGAGCATGCCCTCCGAGCCATTGAACAGGGCCAGCAGGTCGAAGCCCGGGGCGTCCAGGCTTCGCTGCCCAGGGTCATGTGCTCGCCCTCGATGGTGAGTACCTCGACCTTGATCACGTTGTGCACGGTCAAGCCGTACTTGAGGCAGTGCACGCCACCGGCGTTCTCGGCCACGTTGCCGCCGATGGAGCAGGCGATCTGGGAGGAGGGGTCCGGGGCGTAGTAGAGGCCATAGGGCGAGGCCGCCTCGGAGATAGCCAGGTTGCGCACGCCGGGCTCGACCCGAGCAATGCGCGCCTCGGGGTCGATCTCCAGGATGCGGCTGAAGCGTGACAGCACCAGCAGCACGCCGTGCTCCAGGGGCATGGCGCCGCCCGAGAGACCGGTGCCGGCGCCGCGGGTCACCACCGGCACGCCGAGGCGGTGACAGGCCTTGAGCAGCTGTTCGACCTGGGCCAGGGTCTCCGGCAGCGCCACGAGCATGGGTAGGGTGCGATAGACGGAGAGACCGTCACACTCGAAGGGGTGCAGATCTTCTTCCCGATGCAGCAGCATCAGTCCTGGCACAGCTTGCGCAAGGTTTTCGCGGACGGCGCTCTTGTCCAGCTTCGGCGCCGCGCCATCGAGTCGTTCATCGTAGAGGATATTCATGGTGACGCCTCATTGAGAGTCATGGCGGCAGGAGAACCTCAATCTGCGCGCTAACCGACCCGCTGTCCAGCTTCCGGTCTGCTGGTATGACCAGTTGTTTTCGATTATATTGGAAAATATTTCCACCATATACCATTAGTCGTTCGATGACAGCCGGTCAATGGCTATCACTCCCTGACGGCTGGCGGAGGGCGTCCCATGACACAGGAATCCGGCGAGCTGGCCCTGCCGACGCGCACGCCCGATGCGGTGGCCGCGCTACTTGAGCAGTTGATCCTCGACGGGGTCTTCCGGCCGGGGCAGCTACTGCCTTCGGAGCGACGTCTTTGCGATCGGCTGGGTGTATCGCGCTCTTCACTGCGCGAGGGTCTGCGGGTGCTCCGTAGCAAGGGCATCATCGTGACGCGGCAGGGGCGGGGATCGGTGGTGGCCGACCTGGTCCCGGGGCGGGACGATAGCCCCCTGATGCATCTGTTGCGCGATCATCCGCGTACGCTCTACGATCTCCTCGAGGTGCGTTCACTGCTCGAGGGCGAATCGGCGAAGCTGGCCGCCGAACGTGCCACACCCACAGACCGCGTGCTGATCCAGCGCCGCTATGAAGCCATGGTCGACTACGTGAAGGATGGCGGGGCCATCGAGGTCAAGCAGCTGGCGCACCTGGATCATGCCTTCCACCTGGCAATCTGCCAGGCGTCTCACAACCCCGTACTGGTGCATACCCTGCAGACGCTGAACGACCTGTTGCTCAGCTCGGTGTTCGCCTCGGTGAAGAACCTCTATCACCGCAAGGCTCCTCGCGAGATGATCAATCGCCAGCATGCCCGCATCTATCGGGCCATCGTCGAAGGCAAGCCCCAGGCAGCCAGGCGCGCGGCCCTGGAGCATCTCGCCGGTATCGGCCAGCAGTTGCGCGAGATCGAGGCAGAAGACCAGCGCCTGGAGCGCTCGGCCATGCGCCAGAAGGAGTGGGAGTGACGGCTATGGGACGCTCTGTTCGCCTTACGGCTGCATGCCTGGCCGCCGTTGGGTTGCAGGTCAGGAGTTGGCTACGTTGCGGGTCTCTCCGTCATCGATCACGCCGGCGATCGAGGCTACCTCGAGCTTGTTGCACAGATGGTCGCGAAGGACCTGGCCCAGCCGTTTGCTGTCGCGCTTCTTCAGCGCGACGATCATCTCTTCATGGTCCTGTACGGCGCGGCGCCAATGACTGTCAGTCATCTTCTTGGAATAGCGAACCCGCTTCACCCGTTGGCTGAGATTGTTGTACATCTCCAGCAGGGCATCGTTGTTAGAGGCGGCCAGCAGGCTCTCGTGAATGCGCTGGTTCACCTGGAAATATTCCGGCAGTTCGCGATTGCGATAATGCTCCAGCATGCGTTCGTGCAGCGCACAGATCTCCGCGATACCCTCATCGCTGATCTCCTGGCAGGCCAGTTCGCCTGAAAGCCCCTCCAGGGCGCCCATCAGGTCATAGGTGTCCTTGACCTGCTTCAGGGTCAGCTGCCGGACCCGTGCGCCGCGGTTGGGCAGTAACTCCACCAGGCCCTCCGAGGCCAGCACCTTGAGCGCTTCGCGCAGCGGTGTGCGTGATACGCCGAAATCCTCGCACAGCTGCTTCTCGGAGATACGTTCTCCAGGGACGAGCTCCTCTTGCTCGATAAGATCTCGGATGCGATCGGCGACTTCCCGAAAGAGGGTACGAGGCTGAATCTTGGTCATTTCTGTTTTCCTTGTCCGCGGTCGTGGCTTTTCCCTGCATGGCGAACGCCGTTGCTGCTCTTGTCTGATATTCAAGCACACTGGGCTATTGACGGCACACTCCGAAAGACATTATGAATTCAAAATTCTCTCAAGCCATGACTACTACTGCAAGCGGTACCAGGTGGATTCCTATCCACATAACCATCACGAGGAGTGGCCTATGGCAGGCAAGGTTTTTCGCAGCAGCGTCCAGATCACCCGGGAGCGAGCACGCGCCATTCTCGATGGTGCCTTCGCCCAGGCCCGCGGTGCCGGCACCGAACCGCTGACCGCCGTGGTGCTGGACGGCGGAGGTCATGTGGTGGCCGCAGAGCGTGAGGACGGTTGCGCCCCGTTGCGTTTCCCCGTCGCCCGGGGCAAGGCCTTCGCAGCACTGGGTATCGGCGTGGCCAGCGGGGTGGTGGGGGCGCGCAACACCGAACGCCCCGCCTTCCTCGCCAGCGTGTCCGCCGCTTCGGATGGTCACTTCATTCCGGTGGCCGGTGGGGTGCTGATCCTTGATGACGATCAGTGCGTCATCGGCGCGGTGGGTGTCAGTGGTGCCTCCTCCGCCGAAGACGAAAGTGCCGCCATCGCCGGTATCAGGGCAGTGGGGCTGGCCCATGGCCTGGAGCCGAGCTGATTCGACCGGACCCACTTGACACTACTTCTCGGATAGGACTAGCTTAGGATCAAGGCGCATTTAGAATAAAGAATTCAATTTTTCATCTGCGCCTACCTAGCCCACCAACGCGCCAAAACTAGAACAATGAGGTAACACGCCATGCTATTCCCACGTGTCGCTGTCGCCACACTCGCCATCGCGGTGGCGTCGGCATCGCTGCAGGCCCAGGCCCGCGAGATCACCTTCGGCCATGTCGGAGGCCCCGACTCCCTGTTTGCCGATTCCGCCAACCATTTCGCCGAGCTCGTCAACGAGCGTCTGCCGGAGCCTTACGAAGTCGTGGTCTTCGGCTCCAGCCAGCTGGGTACCGATTCGGAGCTGCTTCAGCGCATGCGCCTGGGTACCGTCGACCTGGCGCTGCCCTCCACCATCATGTCTTCGGTGGCGGACGAATTCGGCCTCTTCGAGCTGCCGTACCTGATCCAGGATCGCGAGCACATGAAGCGGGTCGAGGAGGAGGTTGTCTGGCCAGTCCTGGCACCGCTGGCGGAACAGAACGGCTATCGCATCCTGGCCGTGTGGGAGAACGGCTTCCGCCACATCACCAACAACCGGCGTGCCATCAACACGCCCGACGACCTGAGCGGCGTGAAACTGCGTACTCCGCGCGGCGCCTGGCGGGTACGGATGTTCGAGGAGTGGGGTGCCGAGCCTTCGCCGATGTCGCTCTCCGAGGTGTTCATGGCCCTGCAGACCGGCGTCATGGACGGCCAGGAGAACCCCCTGGCACAGATCGTCGGTCAGCGCTTCCAGGAAGTGCAGGATTATCTCTCCCTGACTGGCCACGTCTATACGCCGGCCTATCTCACCGCCGGTCGCCGCTTCAATAACCTGCCCGATGAGATCCAGGAGATCATCGTCGAGGCGGCCAAGGAGACCCAGGCGTTCGTCTACGAGCATGCCGCACAGCTCGATGAGGATCTCATCGACGTGATTCGCCAGGCCGACACCGAGGTGAACGAGGTCGATACCTCGGTCTTCATCGAGGCCTCGGGGCCGATCTACGAGGCCTTCGCCAATGAGGTGCCCGGCTCCCAGGAGCTGATCGACAGGGTGCTGGAGCTCGGCAACGACTCCTGATTCGCCTTGCGTCACTGCAAGGCTATTGCCCCCCACGCCCTGGCGGCGTGGGGGCTCTGTCCCTTTACTGAACGAGTCGAGACTCATGGGTACCGTGAATCAAATTTCCCGCATCCTGGAGCGTCTTCTCGAGATCATCACGGTGGTGCTGATGGTCACGCTGACGCTGGTGGTGCTTTATGCGGTGGTGACCCGCTACGCCTGGCGAACTCCCTCCTGGTACGACGAGGTGGCCGCCATCATGCTGGTGTGGCTGACCTATTACGCCGGAGCACTGGCTGCGCTCAAGCGTGGCCATATCGGCGTCGACGGCGTGCTGGCCGCCATGCCGGTGCATATCCGCATGCCGATCGCCTATGTGTCCGAGGCGCTGTTCATCGGCTTCTTCCTGGTGCTCGGCTGGGCCGGCCTGGTGGTCCTCGATGTCATGCAGGGCATGGCGTTGATCACCCTGCGCTGGGTGCCGCTCACCTTCACCCAGTCGGTCATTCCCATTGGGGCGGCGCTGTTCATCATCGCCCAACTGCTCAGCATGCCGGCCCACCTGGCCAAGGTACGCTCCGGCCTCACCCAGGAGGAGGAGGAGATCGCCCACGCCATCGCCGAGGCCGAGCGTGACAACGCGCGGGCCGGTTTCACCGCGGATGCACTGACGAAGAGGGATAAGCCATGACACTTCCCTTCATGATACTGGGCCTGCTGGGACTGATCCTGATGGGGCTGCCCATTGCGGTGGCGCTGGCAACCGTGGCGACGGTGGCCATCGTGGTCCATCAGGGCCTGGAGATGCTGCCCAATATCGGGCTGACGATGTTCGAGGGGGCGAGCAGTTTCCCGCTGCTGGCCATCCCGATGTTCGTGCTGGCCGGGGCGATCATGAACACCGGCGGCATCTCCAAGCGCCTGATCGCCTTCGCCTCGGCGCTTTTCGGGTTCATTCGCGGTGGCCTGGCGATGATCAATATCGGCGTCTCGCTGTTCTTTGCCGAGATATCCGGATCCGCGGTGGCCGACGTGGCCGCCACCGGTTCGGTGCTGATCCCGGCGATGAAGAAGCGCGGCTACCCGGCACCCTTCGCTGCGGCGGTCACTTCGTCATCGGCATCCCTGGCGATCATCATCCCCCCCTCCATCCCGATGATCCTCTATGGCGTGATGTCCGGCGCTCCATCGTCCAGCTGTTCGTGGCCGGTATCGTGCCGGGCCTGTTGGGAGCGGGTGGCCTGATGGCGCTGAGCTACTACTACGCCCGCAAGTACAACTGGCCGGTGGAGGAGGTGTTCCAGTTCAAGCGCGTCAAGCAGACCGCCAAGGAGGCCAGCTGGGCCCTGACTCTGCCGATCATCATTCTCGGCTCCATCTTCGGCGGTTTCGTGACCGCCACCGAAGGCGCGGGCCTGGCCGTGGCGGCGGCCATCTTCATCAGCGCCGTGATCTACCGTGAGCTGGACCTGCGCACCCTCTACAAGGCCATCATCGATGGGGGCCAGCAGACCGCCGTGGTGATGCTGCTGGTGGCAGCCTCGGCCCTGATCGGTGTCTTCCTGACCGAGATGCGCATGCCCCAGCAACTGGCCCAGGCGGTGCTCAGCCTGACGGATAACAAGTACGCCATCCTGATGATGCTGAACGTCTTCTTCCTGCTGATCGGCCTGTTCCTGCACTCCGCGGCGGCCATCATCCTGGTGGTGCCCATCGTCATGCCGCTGGTCGGCGCTGCCGGGATCGATCCGGTCCACTTCGGCCTGGTGGTCTGTCTCAACCTGGCCATCGGCCAGCAGACCCCGCCGGTGGCGAGCGTGCTGATCACGGCCTGCTCGATCGCCAAGACGGATGTGTGGTCTGTGACGCGGTCGAACCTCGGCTTCATCACCGTGCTGCTCTTCATCCTGCTGCTGGTGACCTACATCCCCGCCATCCCGATGGCCCTGGTGGAGTTCTTCTACCGCTAGAGGAGAGCCCGGCGGGCGCCTGCCCGCCGGGTCTGTCAACAAGGCAGGGGGAGATCATGCCCAAAATATTGAATTCATTATTCACTGAATGGGTGTCCGGTCGGCAAGAGGGAGACGAATGATGAAAGGCAACACTCTGCTGTACGAGGTGCGTGAAGGGGTGGCGTGGCTTGGCTTCAACCGTCCCGAGAGCCGCAATGCCATGACCTGGGAGATGTACGACGCCCTGGAACCTGCTGCGATCAGCTGGCGAAGGAGGAAGAGGTGCACGCGGTGGTGCTGTACGGCGTGGGCGGTGAGGCCTTCGTGGCAGGGACCGACATCACTCAGTTCAGCCACTTTTCCAAGCCCGAGGATGCCATTGGCTACGAGCAGCGCATCGACCGGGTGGTCGGCAAGCTGGAGGCCCTCAACAAACCCACCATCGCGCTCATCGAAGGCGCCTGTGTGGGCGGCGGCGCGGCCCTGGCCATGGTCTGCGATTTTCGCTACTGCACGCCGAGTCTCAAGTTCGGGGTGCCCATTGCCAAGACCCTGGGCAACTGCCTGGCGATCACCAATGTGTCGCGGCTGATCGACATGGTGGGTATCGCACGAACCAAGGAGGCGCTGATGCTGGGCAAGCTGTTCAGCGCCGACGAGGCGAGCCAGGCCGGCCTGGTCAATGCGGTGATCGAGCCCGGCGAGATCCATGACCGAGTAGCGGAAGTCGCCATGCAGTTCACCCGGCTCGCGCCACTCACCGTGCAGGCCAGCAAGGCACTGGTCGGGCGAGTACAGGCGCAGCGGCGTGCGGCGCGAGATACCGGCGATGACTGGGTCATCGCCTGCTACATGAGCGACGACTTCAAGGCGGCAGTGAGCAAGTTCGTCAACAAGACGCCGTTCGAGTGGACGGGCCACTAATGACAAGCGAGGTGGAGCCGATGCTTCCCTTACACAAGCTGAAAGTGCTGGATATCTCCCAGATCATGGCCGGCCCCTACTGCACCATGGTGCTGGCCGACATGGGCGCCGAGGTGATCAAGGTAGAAAAGACCAATGGTGGCGACGACAGCCGCCAGATGGGGCCCTACGTCAACGATGAGTCGACCTGCTTCTCGCAGATCAATCGCAACAAGAAGAGCATCTCGTTGAACCTCAAGGATGAGCGTGCCCGGCAGATCTTCTATCGGCTGGCCGAGGACGCCGACGTCATCGTCGAGAACTATCGTACCGGAGTCACAAAGTCGCTCAAGATCGACTACGACACCATCAAGGCCATCAACCCGGGTATCGTCTACTGCTCGATCTCCGGCTACGGACAGACCGGCCCCTACAGTCACCGCGGCGGCTTCGACCTGGTGGCCCAGGGCATGAGCGGCCTGATGTCGATGACCGGCGAGCCCGGGCGTCGACCGCTGAAGACCGGCATCGCCGTCTATGACATCGGCGCCGGCATCACGGCGGTCTATTCGATCCTCGCCGCACATATCCACAAGATGAATACCGGCGAAGGGCAGCACATCGATATTGCCATCACCGAGTGCGGCCTGCCGTGGTTCGCCTGGGAGGCCGCGGCCTATTTCGCCGAGGGCAGGGTGCCCGAACCGACCGGTTGGCGCCACCGGGTTTCGGCGCCCTATCAGGCGATCAAGACTCGTGACGGCTATCTGATGCTGGGCTGTGCCAATCAGCGCACCTGGGAGCGCCTCTGCGGCGATGTTCTCGGGCGCGAGGATCTGATGGCAGATCCGCGTTTCATTACCAACCATGACCGCGGCCAGCACGTCGAAGCGCTCGAAACGCTGCTCGAGGAGATCATGGCCGAGCAGGATACCGACCACTGGCTGGCGCTGTGCGACCAGGCCGGGGTCCCGGCGGGACCGATCAACGACTTCGGCCAGGCAATGCAGGACGAGCACTACCTGGCGCGTGGCATGGTCGAGGAGATGGAACATCCGGTGATCGGCAAGATGAAGACCATCGGTTTTCCCAGCAAGTTTTCCCGCACGCCGTCGCAGATTCGCTCACCGGCGCCACTGTTCGGTCAGCACACCGATGAGGTGTTGGCCAGCCTCGGCATGTCCGAGCCGGAACGGAATATCTTGCGAGAAGAGGGCTGCATCAAGTAGCGGCTTGATCCAGGTGATTGATTGAATTCGTTACCGAAATTACTGGAATTACGTCATTGGAGACTTTGCCATGCTGAACCTCGACTATCACCCTTCGGGTCGCCATTTCCTGCAGATCCCGGGCCCTTCGCCGGTGCCGGATCGCATCCTGCGCGCCATGAGCCTGCCGACCATCGATCACCGTGGGCCGGAATTCGGTGCGCTGGGTCGTGAACTGCTCGACAAGATCAAGCGGGTGTTCAAGACGGGGAATCCGGTCATCATCTACCCGGCCTCGGGTACCGGAGCCTGGGAGGCGGCGCTGGTCAATTGCCTGTCAGCAGGCGACAAGGTGCTGATGTTCGAAACCGGCCATTTCGCCACCCTGTGGCAGAAGATGGCAGTGCGCCTGGGCCTCGATCCCGAATTCATCGGCCTTCCGGGCGTGGAGGGCTGGCAGCAGGGAGTACAGGCGGACATGATCGAGGCGCGCCTGAAGGAGGACGGCGGCCATGAGATCAAGGCGGTTTGCGTGGTGCATAACGAGACATCGACCGGGGTGACCAGTGACATTGCGGCAGTGCGTCGCGCCATCGATGCCGCGGGCCACCCGGCACTGCTCCTGGTCGACACCATTTCGGGGCTGGCCAGTGCCGACTACCGCCACGACGAGTGGGGTGTGGACGTGACGATCTCCGGATCCCAGAAGGGCCTCATGCTGCCGCCGGGCATCAGCTTCAATGCCGTATCGGACAAGGCCATCACTGCGAGCCGGGAGGCGCAGCTGCCCAAGAGCTTCTGGGCCTGGGACGAGATCATCGAGGCCAACCAGAACGGCTACTGGCCCTATACGCCGAGTACCAACCTGCTCTACGGCCTCAACGAGTCGCTCGACATGCTGCTCGAGGAGGGGCTCGATCACGTGCTCGCGCGGCACCAGCGCTGGGCCGCCGGGGTACGCGCGGCGGTGGCTGCGTGGGGTCTGGAGATCCAGTGCCAGGATCCGGCCCTCTACTCGCCGGTACTGACCGGGGTCGTCATGCCGGATAGCATCGATGCCGACGAGGTGCGCAAGATCATCTACGAGCGCTTCGACCTGTCGCTCGGCATGGGGCTGGGCAAGGTCAAGGGCAGGATGTTTCGCATCGGCCATCTGGGTGACTGCAATGACCTGACGCTTGTCGCCACCCTGGGCGGCTGCGAAGCCGGCATGAAACTCTGCGGCGTGCCGCTCAAGGATAGTGGCGTGGTGGCGGCGTTGGACTACTTCGCCCGGCATCCGCTCGACGCCAAGTGAGCCCATCCTGACATGGCTGAGGAAGGCAGAATGACGTCTATGACGGGAAAGACCCCTTCCCCGGATGCGCGGGTCAAGCCAGTGACCGAGCTGGCGGCCCGCCTTTGCCGGGAGCTGGAAGGCGAGGTGCTGTTCGACCATGCATCGCGAGGTCGCTACTCGACCGATGCATCGATCTATCAGGTGATGCCGCTGGGGGTGGTGATACCGCGGAGCCAGGAGGATCTGGCCCTCGCCCTGGCGATCGCCCGGGACGCCGGGGCTCCGGTGCTGCCCCGGGGGGCCGGCACCAGCCAGTGCGGTCAGACGGTGGGTGAGGCGTTGGTGATCGATACCACGCGCTTCCTGAATCAAGTGATCGAGTTCGATGCCGAGGCGCGCACGGCGGTGGTGGAGCCGGGCATCGTGCTCGACCACCTCAATGCCTGGCTCAAACCCCATGGGCTCTGGTTTCCGGTGGATGTCTCCACCAGCGCTCAATGCACCGTGGGCGGCATGACCGGCAACAACTCCTGTGGCTCGCGCTCGATCCGGTACGGCAATATGGTCCACAACGTACTCGGCGTGGATGCCCTACTGGCCGACGGTGGCGAGGCCAGTTTCAGCTTCGTCGAGGAGCTGGCCGAGGGCAGCCGGGCGCGCCTGATCGCCGACAAGGTGAAGGCCATCGCCGCGGGGGTGGCCCCGGAGATACGCGAGCATTTTCCCAAGGTGTTGCGCCGCGTGGGGGGCTACAACCTCGACCTGTTCGACTGCCAGAATCCCAAGCCCTACGACCCGGATGGCCGGATCAATCTGGCCCACCTGCTGGTCGGCTCGGAGGGCACCCTGGCGGTCAGTCGCCGCATCACGCTGCGGCTCTCGCCGCTTCCCGAGCACAAGGTGCTGGGGGTGGTGAACTTTCCCACCTTCTACCAGGCGATGGACTTCACCCAGCATATCGTCAAGCTCGATCCCACTGCGGTGGAACTGGTCGACCGCACCATGATCGACCTGTCGCTGGAGAACCCGGCGTTTCGTCCGGTGATCGAAAAGGCCCTGATCGGCAAGCCCGAGGCCGTGCTGCTGGTGGAGTTCGCCGGCCAGGATCGGGACGCCCAACTGGCTGCGCTGCGCCAGCTCAGCGAGTTGATGTGCGAGCTGGGGCTGCCGGGCAGCGTGGTCGATATGCCCGAGCCTGCCGAGCAGAAGGCGCTGTGGAACGTGCGCAAGGCGGGGCTCAACATCATGATGAGCATGAAGGGCGACGGCAAGCCGGTCTCCTTCATCGAGGACTGCGCGGTGCCGCTGGAACACCTCGCCGAGTACACCGACAAGCTGACCGAGGTCTTTCACCGCCATGGTACGGAGGCACCTGGTACGCCCACGCCAGTGTCGGCACCCTGCATGTGCGCCCGATCCTCGACATGCGCCGCGACGGTGCCAAGAAGATGCGCGAGATCGCCGAGCAGGCGTCGGCACTGGTGCGCGAGTACAAGGGGGCCTACTCCGGCGAGCACGGCGATGGGCTATGCCGCGGCGAATGGGTGGCCTGGCAGTTCGGGCCTGCGGTCAACGATGCCTTTCGCGAAATCAAGCGGCTCTTCGATCCGGACAACCGCTTCAACCCGGGCAAGATCGTCGACACCCCGAAGATGGACGACGACCGCTACTTTCGCTTCCCCAGGGATTACCGGGCGATCCCGCTGACGCCGGTGTTCGACTGGTCGGCGTGGAACGTCAGGCGCGACCCGCTGACCGGCGAGCAGAGCCAGCCCGGCAGCGCCGGCGACCCCACCCATGGCCTCGCCATGGCGGTGGAGATGTGCAACAACAACGGGCACTGTCGCAAGTTCGATGCCGGCACCATGTGCCCGAGCTACCGCATTACCCGCGATGAACAGCACCTGACCCGGGGCCGCGCCAATACCCTGCGTCTGGTGCTCTCTGGCCAGTTGGGTGAGGCGGGCCTGGCCAGCGATGACGTCAAGGAAGCGCTGGACCTTTGCGTCTCCTGCAAGGGGTGTCGGCGGGAGTGCCCCACCGGGGTCGACATGGCCAAGTTCAAGATCGAGCGCGTAGCGCCCGGGTGCGGGCCAAGGGATTGAGCTTGCGCGAACGCATGGTCGGCGAGATGCCGCGCTATGCGCCCTGGGCGAGCCGGCTCGCCGCCCTGGCCAACGGCGTCGAGCGGGTACCTTCATCGCCCGTGGCATCAAGCGCGGGCTGGGGCTCGCTCCCCAGCGCGCGCTGCCAGTCTTTTCCGGTAACTTCCTGGCCGAAGCGCATACGGCCCAGGAGTCGGCGATCAGGGAGGTGCTGTTGTTCGTCGATACCTTCAACAACTACATGGAAGGTGACAACGCCAGGGCCGCCAAGCGGGTGCTGGAGGCCGCCGGCTATGAAGTCCATCTCAACCTGAAACAGGGCGAGCGGCCGCTGTGCTGTGGACGCACCTATCTGTCATCGGGACAGTTCGACAAGGCCAAGGCCGAGGCGCGGCGCACCCTCGACCACCTGATGCCGTTCGTGCAGCGCGGGGTAGCCATCGTCGGCCTCGAGCCGTCGTGCCTGTTGAGCATGCGTGACGAGTTCCTGCAGTACGGCTTCGGCGAGGAGGCCCATGAGCTGGCACAGGCGGCCTGCCTGTTCGAGGAGTTCCTGGTCAAGGCTCGCGAGGTCGGCGAACTGCCGTTGGAACTCAAGCCGCTGGCGTATCGGCGTGCCATGCTTCACGGCCACTGTCATCAGAAGGCCTTCGACGCCGTGCGTCCGATCGAGCAGGTTCTGTCGTGGATTCCCGGACTCGAGGTGAAGACCATCGAGTCCTCCTGCTGCGGCATGGCCGGCAGCTTCGGCTATGAGGCCGAGCACTATGACGCCTCGATGAAAATGGCCGAGCTGTCGTTGTTGCCGGCGATCCGTGAGGCCGACGACGATGCCGTCGTGGTGGCCGACGGCACCAGCTGCCGCCACCAGATCAAGGATGGTGCCGGCCGCGAAGCGATCCATGTGGCCCGGCTGCTGGAGCAGGCGCTGGCCTGAGGTGAAACCGCCAGGCATCATGACCATGGCCAGATAGCATGACAATGGAAAGGGGCGACAGGGGTCGCCCCTTTCCTCGTGACGAGGATGGACGACAATGATCGATCTACGCAGTGATACCGTGACCCGCCCCACCTCGGCCATGCGTGAGGCGATGGCCAGGGCCCCGGTGGGAGACGACGTCTGGGGCGATGACCCGACCGTCGCCGCCTTCGAGGAGGCCGTGGCGGCAAGGGCCGACATGTCGGCCGCGCTATTCTTCCCCTCGGGGACCCAGAGCAACCTGGCGGCCCTCATGGTCCACTGCCAGCGGGGCGACGAATATATCGCCGGCCAGCTCTCGCATATTTTTCGCGACGAGGGTGGGGGCGGGGCGGTGCTAGGCAGCATCCAGCCCCAGCCCATCGAGCATGACTCGGACGGCAGCCTGCCACTGGAGAGGGTGCAGGCGGCCATCAAGGGAGCCGACATTCACCATGCCAGCACCCGGCTGCTGGCGCTGGAGAACACCTTCCGGGGCAAGGTGCTGCCAGCGGTGTATACCCGGCGTGCAACGGAGCTGGCTCACGGGCAGGGGCTGGCCACCCACCTGGACGGCGCGCGACTGTTCAACGCGGCGGTGGCCTCCGGGCGTTCCCTGGCCGAACTGTGCCAGGCTTCGACTCGGTGTCGCTCTGCTTCTCCAAGGGGCTTGGTGCGCCCGTCGGGTCGCTCTTGCTGGGCGACGAGACGTTCATCGCTCGAGCGCGACGCTGGCGCAAGACCCTGGGGGGCGGCATGCGACAGGTCGGCATCCTGGCGGCGGGCTGCCACCATGCCCTGGAGCATCACGTCGCACGACTGGCGGAGGATCATCGCCATGCCGCCTTGCTGGCCGAAGGGTTGCGCGAGGTCGACGAGATCGAGGTGCGTGGCTGCGATACCAACGTGCTGTTCGTCGCGCTGCCCGAGGCCCACTGCAAGGCACTGGGGACGTTTCTCGCCGACCGCGGCATCCTGATAGCCGCCGCACCGGTCACGCGCCTGTTGACGCACCTCGACATCTCCGCGGAGGACGTCCGTCAGGTCGTGGAAAGCATCAAGGCATACTTCTCGGCGCATGTCGTCCGAGGCGACGACAGGCTCGCTTGAGCATCAATGGCTCGTCGCAGGACGGCCCCCATGGACAGGTCCATGGGGGCCGTTATCTATACGCTCCCGTCAAGGTCAGCCGGCGCGCATCAGCGGGTCCGTGACCCCGATCACATAGAACGCGATCATGGCGATGGTGCCGGTGAACGCCAGGTAGTAGATCGTCGGCAGGATCGTCTTGCGAATGGTTTCGCCCTCGCGGCCGAGCAGCCCCACGGTCGCAGACGCCGCCACCACGTTATGGATCGCAATCATGTTGCCCGCGGCAGCGCCCACGGCCTGCAGTGCCACCATCATCGCGGTAGACACGCCTAGCTGCTGCGCCACATTGAACTGGAACTCGGCCAGCATCAGGTTGGACACGGTATTGGAGCCGGCGATGAATGCCCCCAGGCCCCCCACGGCCGGGGCGAAGAACGGATAGATATCACCCACCCCGTCGGCCACGAACTGCGCCATGGCCACCGGCATGGAGACCAGGTCCGCCGCATTGACGCCGGAGTTGATGAGGATCCGCACCATGGGGATGGTGAAGATCAGCACGAAGCCGGCACCGAGGATGGTCTTCGAGGACTCGCCGAAGGCCGCCTTGAGTTCGCCCAGGCGCATCTTGTGCAGCAGGGCGGTAAGCAGCACCACCATCAGCAGGATGCCACCCGGAAGGTAGAGGGGCTGGATGCTGCCGGAGACCCCGGCCTCACCGAGGATATTGCTCCAGCCGAAGCTCAGTGACTGAAGCGCTTCGCGGAAGGGGTCGATGGTGCGGGAGGCGACCAGTATCACCGCCAGCAGCACGTAGGGGAGCCAGCCCATGAAGGTGGTGATCGGGGTCTTGCCCACGATGTCCTCGGTCTTGATCACCAGCTTGCCGATCCAGGCGTCCGGCCAGCTCTTGGCATCCGGGAAATCCCAGGTGTCCTTGGGGATCAAGAAGCCCTTGCGCGCCGCGGGCACGACGATGGCCAGGCCCACGCCGGCACCGATCATGGATGGGAACTCCGGGCCGAGCAGCACGCCCGCCAGCATGTAGGGCACCACGAAGGCGACGCCGGCGAAGAGCGCGAAGGGGGCGATGGAGAGGCCTTCCTTCCAGGATCTATTCGCGCCGAAGAACTTGACCATGATCACCACCATGATCAGCGGCATCAAGACGCCGACGATGCCATGGATCACGGCCACCTCCGCGGCGATCAAGCGGAAGTATTCCAGCCAGGTATAGCCGCCGGCCTCCAGTGTCTCGGTGATGCCATCGCGGTTGATGCCCCCGGTGACGCCCACCACGATCGGTGTGCCCACCGCACCGAAGGAGACCGGCGTGGACTGGATCATCATGCCCACCACCACGGCGGCCAGTGCCGGGAAGCCGAGTGCCACCATCAGCGGGGCGGCCACGGCGGCCGGGGTGCCGAAGCCTGAGGCGCCCTCGATGAAACAACCGAACAGCCAGGCGACGATGATCGCCTGGACGCGACGGTCGGGGCTGATGCCCGAGAACCCCTTGCGGATGGCGGTGATGCCGCCTGAGTGTTTCAGGGTATTGAGCAGCAGGATGGCACCGAAGATGATCCACAGGATCGACACGGTGAGGATCAGGCCTTGGAGGGTCGAGGCCAGTACCCGGTTGAAGCTCATGTCCCAGGCAAGCAGGGCGATGAGGGCGGTGACCACATAGACTGCCGGCATGGCGGTCTTTGCCGGCATGCGCAGGCCGATCAGCAGCACGCCGGCCAGGATCAGCGGCGTAAAGGCGAGTAGGGCAAGTGTCGTGTCCGTCATGAGCTGACGTTACCTCGCTGTCTCGTGTTCAGGAGTCGGGTGACGGCTCAGTGCTGTGTCTGAATCGTCATGGCGGGGTGGACAATACGGGGAGATTCCGCGCATTTCCAATTATGGTTAATTGGTATTACCAATATTCTGCTAATAATGCGGTGCCCTCATTCATTTGTTACATGAACTCAAACAATAGGTTGGATGATGTGTTCGCGCTCTGTCCGCCATCAGGGGATTAGACTAATGGATAGTCATCTGACCTGTTTCGGATGGTGGGAGATGAATTGGTATCGTCGGGAAAAGACTGGCACTATCGCTATATGATCCCCAGGTTATATGACCCTGCAACAGCGAGGAGACGGCATGCGATGGTGCT
>NZ_AZQX01000148.1:0-35925 GCF_000568385.1 Halomonas sp. BC04 | reverse complement strand
ACACGACGGTTCTGAGGATCATGGCGAGAAGACTCTCAAGAGCGACAACACTTCCCGCGACGTAAAGGTAGGCAATAACTCCGAGCACGAGCAGGTTGAGAACGAAGATGATGGCTGCCGCGTACTTGCCTCTCTCGATGTCACGCCATCCGAGGATGCCTGCTATGGAATACCCCACTCCCATCACTGTGTTGTAGACCAGCAGCGGCCAAAACACACCGTATCCAGGTGACGCACCGAAAAGGACGCGAATGCCCGCGAAGATCGTAACCAGACCGAACAGCAGCGCTGTCAGCGCCAAGGTTTTTTGTAGAATTCTCATAGGCGGGTTGCTTCACTTCCCGGGAGCTTTTGCGGCATTAGTTGTTTCCTGACCGTAGCCGAGCGTCTTGTTGTGAGCAATTCGATCACACAAGCATGAGTCGATTTGCCGCAATCACGTGACCACGATCAGGCCCCTCGGAGAGTGTGCCTGGTCAATCTCCTTGATAGAGGTCAAGAGGCCGTCCCTTGGCTTGGCATACTCTGTGGCGTGTCGAGGGTTCCCGCAATGAGGCAGGATGGCCGCCTGCCTGTTACGCGACCGCCACCCGGCGGCCGCCGCCGCATCGAGGCGCTGATCGCCATGTCGATTGCCAACGTATCGAAAGCACTCTGGATGGCCGTGCTGCGCATCGGCATCGGCGGGCCGCTCGGGCTGCTGACCCTTTCCCTGCTGCTAGGCATTGCGCCTCTGGCCCAGGCCGAACCGGCCACCGCCGCGCCCTCTATCTCCTCCGCACAAACTGCCGACGAGGCCGAGGTGCTCTGGTATTTCTGGCGCGACCACTGCCCCTTCTGCCGCGAGGCCGCCGCCTGGCTGGACCGGCTGGAGGATGAGCAGCCGTCGCTCGTGGTTCGCCGCATCGAGGTGGTTCAGGACCCGAACGGACGCGCACTCTTTCTCGCCATGATGGCCGAGCGCGGCGAGAGGCCCAGTGCCGTGCCCACCTTCATCCTGGGCGACGCCGTCTGGGTCGGCTTCTCCCCGGCAATCGCCGAGACCCTCGAAGCACACCTCGCCGCAGAGGGAGTGGCCACCCGCGAGGCCGACACCTCCCGCTGGCGGCTCGATCTGGGGCCCTGGGTCGCATCGACCTTGCCGGAGAGTCGATGCTCTTTGCCACCCTGCTGATAGCCTTCGTGGATGGCTTCAACCCCTGCTCGATCTGGGTGCTCAGTGTCCTGCTGGCGATGATCCTGGGCAGCGGCTCCCGTGCCCGTATCGCCGCGGTGGGCGGGACCTTCCTGCTGGTCACCGCCAGCATCTACGGGGTATTCATTGCCGGACTCTTCGCCGCCCTCTCGGTGGCCCGCCACCTGGCCGGTATCCAGCTGGTGGTGGCGCTGTTCGCCCTGGCGTTCGGCGCCGTCAGCGTCAAGGACTACTTCGCCCTGCATCGCGGCTTCTCCTTCAGCATTCCCGAACGCTTCAAGCCAAGCATCTATCGAGGCAGCCGCGAAGTGCGTCGCGAACGCCCGCTTCCCGTGACCCTGCTGGTCACCGTGGTGCTGGCCGGCGGCGTGGCGCTGGTGGAGCTGCCCTGCACCGCCGGTTTCCCGGTGGTGTGGAGCTCGCTGCTGGCCGAAGCCAGGGTCGAGGGTGCCGCCTTCGCCGGGCTGCTGGCCGTCTATCTGCTGGTCTACCTGATGATCGAGGTCGCCATACTGACTGTGGCCATCGCCACCCTCAGTATCGGCCGGATGCAAGAGAGCCACGGCCGCACGCTAAAGCTGATCGGAGGCATGGTGATGCTGGCGCTGGGGTTAGTAATGCTGGTGGCGCCAGAGCTGATGGAAAGCCTCACCGGCTCGCTTGCGGTGATCGGCGGTGCCCTGGCCGGCGCGCTGCTGGTGATGGCCATCAGCCGCCTGCGAGGCACCTGACGGCGTCATTGATGAAGGCCGACCTCGGGTAACACTGACGGGAGGCCTGCGGCCTCCAGTCGCGATCTGAAGATGCTCCAACAGCGCCGCTATTCCCTCCCCTGTGGTAGCTAGCGCCGCTTTGCGTCGCGACCGGCGCCGCCAGGCGCCTCGGCGGAGGCCTCAACGGCAGTGGTCACCGCCAGCGCCGGGTAACACCTCCGGGGGCTTTCTACGGTATTCATAGGCTGCTCAATCTACCGCAGCGTAATACGCCATCTGATCGGCGTGTGCCTTCACGAATGACGGGCGGGCCGTGGCGCGCTGCATCTCGGGAACCCAGTCGAAGGTGGTGAGGATCAGTTCGTTCACGTAACACTCCTTGTAAGGAGGATATGGGTCGCCCTTTCGGTAACCGCCCTCTCCTCGCACTGATAGCCGAGAGACCTCAGGTTGATACCGGAGAACAGGTGCTCCCCTTCACCGAGCAGCACCGGCGTGATGACGAGATGCAGCTCGTCGATCAATTGCGCCCTTAGATATTGCTGGATCGTTGCCACCCCACCGCCGAGGCGCACATCCCTGTCGCCTGCGGCCTCCCTGGCGCGCGCCAGGCAGCGTGGATGCCCTCGTTGACGAAGTAGAACGTCGTGCCGCCGAGCATCTCGATGGGATCGCGGGCATGATGTGTCAGCACGAAAACCGGCGCCTGAAACGGCGGGGTATCCCCCCACCACCCCTTCCAGCTGTCATCCGGCCAGTGGCCACGAACGGGACCAAACATGTTTCGACCCATGATCCATGCGCCGACGTTCTCGAAGCCGCGGGCCACGAAGTCGTCGTCTATCCCGGTTTCACCGCCTTCCTTACCAAGCACGTATTGTTGAAACGTCGCCGTATCGAACTGCCAATCGTGGATTTCCGGGCCATGGATGCCCAACGGGTTCTCCCGACTCTGCTCGGGGCCGGCGGCAAAGCCGTCAAGCGACAAGCTGAAGCATGACACGCGTAGCTGACTCATCGTGAACTCCTGAACGGACGCAATACACGATCAATCGTCGAATAGTACTCGTGGATTTCGACATCTCGACTTCGCGCCTACCATCAGTCAATCCGCAACAACCCGATCCCGTCCATTCTGCTTGGCAAGGTACAGCAGTTGATCGGCCTTCTCGACCAGCCAGGCTGGATTGCCGCCGTCCGCAGGAGACGCGGTGGCAACCCCCATACTGACGGTAATGTGGTGAGCGTCATGCCGAAGGCGCGCCCTTCGGACCCTGCGGATAACCCCGCAGGAACAGGATACGGCCGATCAGGAAGAACGCCACGCTAACGTGAATGGCCGCAAGCCATGAGCCTGTCGCCAGCGTGGCGGATCTTGCGCACGGCACGCGCCAGATCGATCGATTCCGGCGGTGCCTTGTAGCCCTGTTTCAAGTGGGAGGGTTTTCTATCGGATCGCTACATATGGGATCGCTTCATACAGGCCCCACTGACAGCCGTTCACGCTATCGCGTAACGATCTATGCCATAGCGGCCCTGGCAGCCCGCGCAGCATGCAGTTTCTTGTAGCTTTCGACCAGGCGCTGGTGTTTCTCCAGGCCTTCCAGCTGCATGCTGGTGAGGGTCAGGCCGTGGAAACGAACGCTGCCATTCACCGAGCCGACCACCGCCTCCATGGTCTCTTCGCCGAACATGCGCTTCAGGTTGAAGAGGAAGTCGTCCAGCTCCAGCTCGTCATCCAGCGCGATCTCAAGCACCGCACTCACCGCCCGGTAGAACAGCCCCCGCTCGACGGTGTTGTCGTTGTACTGCAGGAATATCTCTACCCGCTCCAGAGCTTCTTCATGCTGCCCCAACGCCAGGTTGATCAGCAGCTTCAGTTCGAGAATGGTGAGCTGTCCCCAGACGGTATTCTCGTCGAACTCGATACCGATCAGGGTGATGATGTCCATGTGGTCGTCGAGCTGGCTCTCGTCCAGGCGCTCCAGCAGGTCGACAAGCTGCTCGTCACTCAAGGCATGCAGGTTGAGGATCTCTTCCCGGTAATCCAGGGCCATGTTGGTGTTGTCCCAGATCAGGTCCTCCACCGGGTATACCTCGGAGTAGCCGGGCACCAGGATACGGCAGACCGGCGCACCCAGGTCTTCATGCACGGCCATGTACACTTCCTTGCGCAGGTCCTCGAGGATACCGAACAGGCAGGCGGCCTCCTCCTGGTTGGTACCCGAGAAATCCCATTCGCAGAACGTGTACTCCGACCGGGCACTGAAGAAGCGCCAGGAAAGCAGCCCCGAGGAGTCGATGAAGTGCTCGACGAAGTTGTTGGGCTCGGTCACGGCCATGGTGTTGAAGGTCGGCGGCATGAAGTCGTTCAGGCCCTCGAAGCTGCGCCCCTGCAGCAGCTCGGTGAGGCTGCGCTCCAGCGCCACCTCGAAACTCGGGTGTGCGCCGAAGGAAGCAAACACACCGCCAGTTCTGGGGTTCATCAGGGTGACGCACATGACCGGGAACTGCCCGCCCAGGGAGGCATCCTTGACCAGCACGGGGAAGCCCTGGGCCTCCAGCGCCTGGATGCCTTCGACAATGGCGGGATACTTGGCCAGCACCTGCTGGGGCACGTCGGGCAAGGCGATCTCTTCCTCGATGATCTGCTTCTTCACCGCCCGCTCGAAGATCTCCGAGAGGCACTGCACCTGTGCCTCCTGGAGCGTATTGCCGGCACTCATGCCGTTGCTGAGGTAGAGGTTCTCGATCAGGTTCGAGGGGAAGTAGACCGTCTCGCCGTCCGACTGGCGCACGAAGGGCAAGGCAACGATACCCCGCTCGCTCTTGCCGGAGTTGGTGTCGATCAGGTTGGAGCCGCCCAGCTCGCCATCCGGGTTGTAGATCGCCAGGCAGTGGTCGTCCAGAAGGCCCGCGGGTAGCTCATCGTTCGGGCCGGGCTTGAACCACTCCTCGTTGGGGTAGTGGACGAACGCGCTGTTGGCGATCTCTTCGCCGAAGAACTGGTCGTTATAGAAGAAGTTGCAGCTCAGGCGCTCGATGAACTCGCCCAGCGCCGAACACAGCGCACTCTCCTTGGTGGCGCCCTTGCCGTTGGTGAAGCACATGGGCGAGGCGGCATCGCGAATATGCAGCGACCACACATGGGGCACGATATTGCGCCAGGAAGCGATCTCGATCTTCATGCCCAGGTCGGCCAGAAGGGCCGTCATGTTTGCAATGGTCTGCTCCAGCGGCAGGTCCTTGCCCTCGATCCAGGTGCTGGATTCGCCTTCGGGCTTGGCCAGCAGCAGGGCCTGGGCGTCCTCATCCAGGTTCTCCACGGTCTCGATCTGGAACTCCGGCCCGGTCTGCACCACTTTCTTGACCGTGCAGCGGTCGATGGAACGCAGGATGCCTTCACGGTCCTTGTCGGAGATGTCTTCCGGCAACTCGACCTGAATCTTGAAAATCTGGTTATAGCGATTTTCCGGATCGACGATATTGTTCTGCGACAGGCGGATATTTTCAGTCGGAATATCGCGCGCCAAGCAATAAACCCGAACGAAATAAGCCGCACAGAGTGCAGAAGACGCCAGGAAGTAGTCGAAGGGACTTGGCGCCGAACCCTCGCCCTTGTAGCGAATGGGCTGGTCGGTGATAACGGTAAAATCGTCAAACTTGGCTTCTAGCCTGAGATTTTCGAGAAAATTGACTTTGATTTCCATGGAGCACCGGACGAGTTGGCGTGGGCAGAATGAGGTGGGAAACCCTCCATTATCCAGCATTTTGTGTCGAACGTCATGGTAGGTGCAAAAAAATGGGGCGGTGCCATCTGATGGGCTGAGCGCGGTCGGCAGTGGCGTGCCGATGGGCAGCATGCGAAGCTGACCATGCTTGGCCGGTCCATCTGATTGCTACGATGAGGAATTTTCATGCCACGTTTTCTCCTGATCACCATGATCATCATCGTCAGCACCGTGGCCGCCATGTTTTCGTTTCTCTTTTTCTTCTCCGACGTTCAAGCTGGCCAACATCCGGTTACCGTGACGGAAGACGCTGCATTACCAGGAGCGCCCATGACGCATCTAATCGACTTCCAGGACCCCGGCGAGTCGAACCGCTGGCGGGCCATCAACGACAACGTGATGGGAGGGGTTTCCCAGGGCGGCATGTGGGTCGAGGCCGGCGTCGGTTTCTTCAGCGGCGAAATCTCGCTCGAGAACAACGGCGGGTTCGCCTCGGTACGCCGTGACCCGGAAGACTTCGACCTGAGCACTGCAACTGCCCTTGTTCTCCACGTTCGTGGCGATGGCCGCCGCTACCAGTTGCGACTGTATACCGACCAGCTGCCAAGCGGGGCTGCCTATAGAGCGCCATTCCAGCCGCCAGCCGGCGAGTGGCAGCGAATCGTCCTGCCCTGGCATGCCTTCGAGGCGATATTCCGAGGCCGACTGCTCAAGGATGCCCCGCCCTTGGCAACGGACCAGATCCGCCAGGTCGGCCTGATGATCGCCGATCGCCGAGATGGCCCCTTTCGTCTGGAGGTGGCGAGCCTCAAGACGCTGGAAGCAGGCGACGAAACGGAAACGAATGAGACGGACTCAAGTGACAGCCGACACTAGCGCCAATGCCGCGGGGGTAGGCCACGACTCTCGGCCTCGCCTGCGCCTGGTGTATGACGGCGAATGCCCGATGTGCCGCCACTACGTGCGTCGGCAGCGCATTCGCCAGGAAGTCGGTGAACTCGAACTCATCGATGCCCGGGAGGATAGCGACGCCCAACGCGAGCTTACCCAGCTCGGCATCGACCTGGACCAGGGCTTCGCCCTGCAGATCGGCGATCGCTGGTACCATGGCAGCGAGGCCCTGCACCGCCTCACCCTGCTCGGCACCCGCAGCGGCATGTTCAATCGTCTGATGTATCGGTTGTTTGCCAGACATGGGCGCACGGCAAGGCTCTATCCGATGCTGAAGGCGTGTCGAAACGGGTTGCTGAGACTACTGGGAAAAACGCCTATCGGTAACTTGCGGCGCAGATAGCGTCGGGCATCGATAACGGAGTTCTGAGCATCATTCATGCAACCAAGGTGCGTAGCTTAGCCCGACCAACACGCCTTCCGGACTCATGAATCTGGCAACCGTCTGCCCCCACGGCTCCGTCCGTGCCTCATGCACAAACAGCTGGCCTTTCTCTTTCATCTCCACAACGGCGGCCTCTACCGCGGCGGCATCAGCCAGCTCGAACTCGATCGTCGCGGTGGGCTCGGGCACGTCGTCCGGCCACTCATCGGTGCCAAAGCAGGACTGAGCCGCCATCGTCAGAGGCCATACCCCGAAATGATTCGCCCCGGGAAAGTGATCCATGTAGCGATAATCATCCAGCTTCTCCAGCGGCAGCCCCAGGATATCCTGGTAAAGCGCTACACTGGCGGACGGCTCCTTGGTGATGGCAGCAAAACCAGCAATACACACGATGTTCATTTCTCCTCCGTCAAGGCATGGAATCCATGCATGAGGCGAATGAGTTTTTGATGACCGCTATCCAAACGGCTGCATTGATATGCTATGTGACGCCGCCATTATGAACAATCAACCGGAATATCAAAATGCAAGATATCCTCACGCTTGCCTAGCTTGCTGTACAAAGCAATGGCAGGTTCATCCTCTTCATTAGTATCGGCCTGAACGAATATGACATAGGCGCCTCGTTGAGCGGCGATCTCTTTCAGTTTCTCGATCAAGGCGGTTGCGATCCCCTCGCGACGATGCCCCGATCTAACGGCGAGATCATAAATGTAGATCTCGCTACGCTCCTGCTCAAATTTCTTCAGCTCGTAGGCAGCAATACCTCCAACGACTTCGCCATTTTTCACAGCGGTCAAAGCAATAAAGGCATCACCGGATAAAAGCCCGCGAAGGTATGCCTCGCTTGGGGTATTGCCGGTGTAAGTGCCCATCTCGTGGAAAGCTTCGCCGAACATGACCAGCATGCCCTCAAGAATCGAAACATCATCTGGAGCAAGGTGGTGAAGACTGGCAGACATCGATCACCTCCAATTTACGACCATCAACCCGACTTATTTCAACCTCTCCAACCGACCTTTCCGACGAGTTATGTTCTTGTAATCCCATTGAATCTCCTTGGACTTTTCCAGCCACCGCTTCAGGTCAACCACATTGATTTCCGAGACATCATTATAGAAAACGGATGCATCCTTGAATTTCTTTCCGACTACGTCAAGTCCAGGCTCTTCAAAATCCGCTCCGCTCCAGAACATCAACCGTATCCCCGGTTTTTGCTTGCTGTATCCGACAGTCGGGTTGCCTTCCAGAAACCAGACTGGATGAGTATGCCATATCTTGTTTTCAGCTTCGGGCAGGCATCGGTCGATTTCCTGGGCAAGCAGGTCGCATACTGCTTTGTGCCGAGGCTCTTGCTGCTCATTGTACTTCAGAGTCTCAGAATTCATTGCATCCCTCCACAAGCATTAGCGCCAGATCTCAACCATAAAAGGCACGAATATCTCCTGGATAACATCGCCCTCAGGACGACTTTATCCGGTAGCGAAGATGCACCATATCCGCACCGTCCACGACCTTTTCTTGCTCAAGATAGATCGGCATTGATTCAATGACATCAAATAGCCGAACCCCTTTCCCCAACAAAATGGGAACAACATGCAACTATATTTCATCCACAAGACCTGCCTGAATGGCACTGACCCCAACTTTCCCTCCAGCTATGCCAATATTTCGGCCACCCGATAGTTCAAACGCCTGATCGACTGCGCTTTCAGGTTGTCGATGAATTTTATCCTAGAGTTTCCTTCAGGCGGGTTGGTCGAGGGGTTAGTCGTTACCACAAAAAATGGAATATCCTTGACCGGGTAGCTTCCGCCCCATCCATCAACCAGCTCGTACGTCCGCCGACCAAAGATCATGGCTCCTATCTCCGAAAAGAAGTCGGATACTATCTTTGTGTTGTTCCCGCTGGTCTTGAAAAAGCCATGGTATTGAGGGTCGATATTTTCTTTATGCACTGTACTACCTTGACGCATCCAGTAGTGTAGCACTTCCCCACCATTACCTAGTGGGTACTCGCGGCAATCGTTTTCTCCCGAGACGTAGCCATCCAAGGAAATGGACATATTGAGTACTGCATTGCTCATAAATCTTCTCCTAGCCAGCTGCCCTTGTCCTTCCTGCATCTGGTCGTTTCGTGCAGAAAAAAATCGACAGGAGCGTGGATGCGTCGTGCAAGCTGTCGCCAAGGCGCTACGCTCCTGATAGAGCGCATGACAATGCCGTATCGGGAATCGCTGGTTCTCAAAGACTAGCCGCTCCACTAGGATGATGACCAACGCCATTCACTCCCTGCCACCGGCAGCAAGAAAGGAGAGCTACATGAGCAAACGCATATTGATGGTATTGACATCCCACGATCGCCTCGGCGATACCGGCGAACCCACCGGCTTCTGGCTGGAGGAGCTGGCGGCACCCTACTATGCCTGCCTGGACGCCGGCGCCGAGGTGACACTGGCCTCCCCCAAGGGCGGAAAGCCGCCACTGGACCCCAAGAGTGACTCCGAGGAGAGCCAGACCGACGCCACACGCCGATTCCAGCAGGACGACCAGGCGCAGCAAGCGCTGGCCAACACGCATAGGCTGATCGAGGTAAACGCCGACGACTTCGACGCCATCTTCTACCCGGGAGGCCACGGCCCGCTGTGGGATCTGGTTGACGATGCGGACTCAATCCGTCTGATCGAGACGTTCTGGGCACAGAAGAAGCCGGTGGCTGCCGTTTGCCACGCTCCTATCGTGCTTATCCATGCCCGCGATACCGAAGGCGAGCCGATCATTAGAGGCCGCGAGGTCACCGGCTTCACCAATGAAGAGGAAGAGGCCGTGGGCCTCACCGGGGTCGTTCCAAGGCTCGTTGAGAATGCTCTCAAGGAAGGCGGCGCTCACTATTCCAAGGCGGATGTGTTCACCCCATACACGCGCCGAGACGGCCAGTTGATCACCGGTCAGAACCCGCCCTCTTCCGAGCCTGTCGCAAAAGTATTGCTGGAAGCACTTGGCCAATAGGGCTTCAGCAATCGAAAAACTCAATGACTACCGGCCTGCTTGAGGCCGGTAGCAATGTGCTCATTCAGGAGTTTGAAGGTTCTCGTCCAGTTCCTTTCTTTCGACAAGACACTCATACGAGCCCACTTCGAACTCACGACAGATCCAGGGTCGATTTTCGTAAATCGTACACATGAATGTTTCACGATCGAGAGCCGAGCACCAACCATCCTCCAGGCGGCGCATGGTTTCTCCGCCCCACTCATCGTAAGCAATATGCCTTTCGGGAACACCCGTATCTGTAATGATCATGACTTCCAACCGACAGCAACAAGCCTGACAAGTTGAACAAGTCACCTCGGGCTCGGGTTTATCTTTAAAAAATACGGTCATTTATAGTCGCTGCCGGATAAATAGCGAGACAATACTCCAACTCAACCAGTCATTCAAACTCACAGAAAAACAATTTTTGTTCATGCATCGTTATCCAGATGATCCAGCATTTTGTAAGCCCCCGGCACCCCAGCTAGGCGCATAACGCAGGAGAGCCATGCATTCGTGATGCCTATCCCAATCACAACAAGAAGCGTGAGACCGAATTGACATACAGCTCAGGCGAAGTGGTCACTGCCTCATGCGCCTGCCCTGGAAGCGCTTCGACACAAACGTCTGGAAGAACGGCTGCCAGCGCGTCGGTTACGTACAGTTCTCGAGGGCTTTCCGTGCCAGCCTGCAGCATCACTGGCATCGCCAGGTTGCGAAAGCTTTCAGGCTCGAAATGGTAATTCACCAGTGCTCGAATATCGCCGAACGAAGCCTCGGCGTCAGCGACGATCTCGTTCCATGGTTCTGTCGAATGTAACGTCTCGATCTCCTCAGCCTGCACTGCAAGCGTGTCACGAAAGAATGCTGTCGTAAAATCTTCCCAGTCAGCAGCCTGCGCCAGCTTCTCTAGCCGCTCCAGCTGCTCCTGGTGAAGGATCTGCGGCCAGGGCGGCTCATAGAGAATCAGCTTACGAATACGGTGGGGGAGTAAGGCGGCCGCAGCCAGTGCAACCTGTGCCCCGTAGGAATGCCCAAGCAGGAAGACCGGCTCATCGACTGAATCGATCAGTGCAGCAACGTCCTCGGCCTCATCCGTCACTTCATGAGCTTTAGTGGCATCCGTCTCACCCCTGCCACGGCGGGCAACAGCGTAGACAGTGAAGTTCTCCTCGAAGGATGGCCTTACCAGCTCCCAGTTCGACCTATGGTCGCTGAAGCTCCCATGTACGAGCATCAAGGGCGGACCATTGCCGCCCTTGTCATAGGAAAGGTGGATGCCGGACGGCGATATTAGCTTATACACACCTACCTCCATATCGACAATCTCAACGCCCACGCCTACTGGCTGGCCACCTGTTCCCGTGTTCGATTGGACGTCACCCCTTACCCGAGACGACCTACACTCTCGTGTTTCGCCAACCCATCAAACAGTGGGAATTTTCATGACTCATCCTCTTCCAAGCCCAGCCGTCGGTGCCACTCGGCAATGCTCTCTTCGGGATAACCGGCGAAACACTGGTCATGCTCTCGCGCCTCGACCTCCACCCAGCTTGGCTTGGCGTCCAGCAGCAGGTGAACCCGCTCGGGCGGGGTCGGTAGTTCGCTGTCGATGGCCGAGGCGAAGGGGTGGACCAGGGTGGGCCAGCGCGGATCGTAGACCCACAGCGCCGCGGCGCAGTGGCGGCAGAAGTGGCGTTCGCCGGGGCTCGGCTCGCCGTCGATCACGGCATGGTAGACGCCCTTGTGCTCGCTGCCTTCGACACGGAGAGTCTCGGCCCGCCCGCTCAGGTTGATGGCGTAGCCGCCACCGCCGGCCGTCTTGCGACAGATCGAGCAGTAGCAGCGCTGGTAGGGATAGGGATGCGGCGAGTCGACGCTGAAACGCACCGCACCACAGTGGCAAGCCCCCTGGAGTCGCATGCTGTCACCTCTTCGTCAGGTCCACTCACTTCAGTCTAGTCGCCTGCCTACCAACATCTCCATGAAGAAGCTGGCCCCGTCGCTGCTGTATCACGATGTCGATCTCCATGTGGTCCGCGACAAGCGCTTGCGGTGATTCGTTGTAACCTCCCACAGGCTCGGGGCGGAGTTGACACAGAAGCGAGCCAACGGCGTGGATAGCGCCTATGGCACGATCAGGGGAGGGTTAGAGGAGGCCAAGGCGACTTGCCTTTGCGACCGCGGCTGCACGCGAGGAGCAGTCCAGTCGGGTATAGATGTTGGCCAAGTGACGATGGACCGTGTGCTCGCTCAGCACCAGGTGCTCGGCAATCTGCCGTTCGGTGAGGCCTTCTGCCGCCAGCTTCAGGATCTGCACCTGCCGCCGGGTGAGCGGGCACGACTCCCGCGTGGTGTCGCTCCCGACCAGCTCAGCGAGCAGGGCGGTCGCTCGATCGGCCTCGCGGGAGGCGTCCAGTGCTTCCAGTGTCGACCATGCCCGGCGTGCCTCGATCACAGCCAGTTCCGAGCAGGCGGTCGATGACAGCACCTGTGCCAACTCGAGGCGCGCCAGCGCGGCCTCATAAGGGGTGCCGGCGCGGTCGAAGCTGGCGATGGCGTCGGCGTAGTGTCGTGCCGCAAGCTCGACATCGTTGTTGGCGGTCGCGAGTCTTGCCTCACATAACTGCGCCGTCGCCAGCAGGGAGCTGGTGCCGACTGTCGCTGCGAGATGACGCAGCTCTCGGGCGAGCTCAGCCGCCTTGCCTGGGGCCTGGAGTGCAAGCCGGGCACGCACACCGACCTCAAGCGCATCCACCCGCTTCGGGCTGGCTTCCGGCAGTTGACGCAGTGCACGCTCGGCCAGTGCCGCCGCGCCGGCGGCATCGCCCGCCTCGAGGTGAATCGCCGCCAAACCGGCTTGCGCGAACCATTGCTCGCCGGCTTCCTCGAAGGCCTGTCGAGCCTCGGTTTGACGGCCCTGGCGACGGCGCAGGTCGCCAAGCCGGGCAAGTGCGTCGGCATACCATGCCTGCGGGCCGTGTGGGAGCCGTTCGACCGCGGTAACGAGTTCCCGCTCCGCGTCGAGCCAGCGGCCGCGGCGCGTGAGAATACAACCGAAGTGTGAACGGCAATTTCCGACGACGAACGGGACGCCCAGGCGGTTGCTGAACGCGCTGATCTGTTGGCTCCACTGCCAGCCACGCTCGTCATCGCGCAGTTCCTCGCAGGCAGAGAGTAGCAGGCAGCACGACCAGACTGCGGGCACGAGCTCCTCGTACTCCCCGGCCAGGCGGCCGTCGTCGCCTCGCCAAGGCAGCGCAATCCGGCAGCGATTTCTCCCTGCTCCAGCAATACGACCCCTTCCATGGCGACACCGAACATCTGCAACCCGACTTCCGCATGTGCCCGGCCAATTCTCTGGGCCTCGCCCACCAGACGTCGCGCCAGGGCGGGTTGCCGGCTGTCCAGCGCCAGGTAGGCGTCGAACACTGCCTGCCAGCCGTGTTCCGGGGACTCGTCCAGTCCGCCGAGGAGGCGCCGGGCCCGGGCGAACCACCCCTCCGCGACGGCGAACGCGCCCCCGTACCATAGGTGGTCGTCGCCGATCCACATCGCCATCCGTGCGGCCCCGAGGAGATCGGCTGCCGCGTGATATTCGCGGTAGGCATGTTCCCGCGTTGCGAGGCAGGCCGTCAGGTCTTCCTGCCACCAGTAGATCCAACTCAGTCCTTCGAGTGCAGCCGGATCATTGTTCTGCGCCAGCACCGAGTCGAAGCACGACCGTGCCTGCACCCACCCGCCCTGGGAGAGTGCGCGATACCCTTCGGTAACCGCTTCCTTGGTCAATGTCGGCTCGGTCATGGAGCGATCCCGTGGCCTGAGTATCCCTTTAGCAAAAACCTAGCAAAAGCCATTCCGCTGCCGGCGACGGGACGGCCCGGCTCGCGGAAAACGGCGTACTCAGTTTAGCAGCCGCCATGGCAAGGCGATCACCGTAGAGGTGGATCATCCTGCCTTTGATCGCCAGCCATGGCGGCCTGCGGCGTTTCCACGGCGCTGCTCTTCTCACCGTCTCTTCTCACCGACGCTTGCCGGTGATGACGAGGTACTCGGCCGGTAGTACGACCCGGCCATCTGCGGCTTTGTATCGCGCGAACAGGTCCGCAAGCTCGGCTTCCAGGTCAGGCCATCGGCTCTCGGACAGGGCCAACTCGCGGGCGAAGTTGACCGGCCCCAGGTTATCGGTGTAACAAGCAACGGCCGCATCGACCGAAGCGTGCGTGATTTCCCAGGTAGCGCGTTCGAAACCAGGCGAAAGACCGGTGCCCTCGAAGAGCTCGCGAACCCGTGCCTCGTCACCCCAGGCCAGGGGTGGGTCGACGAACTCCGGGTCGGGTGGCAGGTAGCCGGCGACGATGCGGAAAAAGTCGCCAAACACCCCGTCGGGCGTCCAGGCACACAGCCCGAGTCGACCGCCTGGCGCGAGCACTGGCGAGCTCGTCGGCAACGACCTCGTGGCGGGGAGCGAACATGCAGCCAAAGGTCGACAGCACCACGTCGGCTTCGGCGTCGGGCAATGGCAGGTCTTCGGCATCGCCTTCGACCCACTCGACGGTGACCCCGGCCTCCTTCGCGCGGGCGCGCGCAATCTCGAGCATCTCCGGGGTGAGATCCACGCCAGTGACCCGGGCGCCCGCCTGTGCCGCCGGAATGGCGGCGTTGCCGCTGCCGCAGGCCACGTCGATGACCCTCTGATCTGCGCTGACACCGAGTCGGCGCACGAGCTGCGCACCGACCTCGTAAAGGTTCTCAGCGCGCATCATCGCATCGTAATCACCCCGCGCCCACACCGAGCGAGCTGCTGACTTGATATCGGAGAGTTGTTGCATGGTGGCCTCCTTGAGGATGGGGACAACACCAGTATCGACCCGAGAGCCTCTGGGCGGCTTCGCCTAAGCGGGCCAACTTGGTGGCTGGTCACCATGGCACGGACAGGTGATGGCGCCATCGAATTCCCCGGGATTAGTGCTGCGATGATGCCCGCTAGCTGCTCCTGATGTTAGGCTGTCTGACAGAATCGTTTGAAACGCTCTCACCCGATCCGGTTTACTTCGACCATGCCTCCAGCATGGCAAGACATTAGAATAACGAACTAGACCTTGAACAAGATCAAGCCTTCTCCACCTCATGAGCAGCTCCTCTTCAAGCGTCCCCATCGTCTCGCCAGGGCTACGCTGGTCCCTCGTGCCATCGGTGTTTGCCACACCTTCGGGCTTACCTTATGGATCGCCTCGATTGACAGTAGCGGCTGGTCATTGATTTTGCCGGGGCTGCTAATGCTGCTGTGGCCGGGCGTGGCTTACCTTCATGCGGCGATAGCCCAGAACTCGAAGCGCGCAGAATTCAGAAACATGCTTGCCGACAGTTTTTTGTTCGGCATTTGGTGCGGCGTACTCGATTTCTACGTGCTGGGAACGATTACCATCGGCCTTGCATGCCTGATGAACAACATGGTGGTCGGCGGCCTACGAAGAATGATGTCCTCCATGGCCCTGTTCGTGGGTGGCGCCTTGGCCTGGACCACTATCACAGGGTTCGATTTTCGGCCTCAGGTTGGCACCGGGCTGGATATCTACCAGGCGCCGGCGCTGTGGCATACCTGCTTTCACTCGCCTATGCGATGTACGGCCAGAACCGACAGATCGGGAGAAGCATCATCGAGAGCAAGTTCAAGAACAGGGTCTTCCAGGCGCTGATCGATCTCGGTGTGGTGGCCAATCGCGCGGCAGACATCAACACCCTGCTGGAAGATTCGTTGCAGCACCTGTACGCCAACTTTCCGGAATACGGCTTTGCCGTCTTTCTTCAAGAGCGCCAACGGCCCGAAGTGACACGCTACGCGGCCGTTGCCGGCGTGAGGCTTGGCCCAGAGGATGAGCGCGTCTTGGGAGCCTGCTGGCGCAGCATCAGATGCGACAGGAAAGCAGCGTCAAGCTGCGTACCGGGACAGAGGGCGAGCAGTTGTACGCTACCCCCATGGCGGGGCGGCTCAACCAGTACGAGGGCTGGCTGATTGTACGTGCCCCCAGGCTGAACGCTGCCCTGGAGAGAATGCTGCCACTGTTCGTCGACCAACTGGCAATGGCCACCGAGAACAAACTGCTGAACCTGGCGCTGAAAAAGACGGCCGAGCGCGACGGGTTGACCGGGCTTTACAACCGGGGCTTCTTCGAGTCGGCCCTGCAGTTGAGCATCCAGGGCAAGACCCAGTCGCCAGGCCTGGATTTTGCTTTATTGATGATGGATGTCGACGGGCTCAAGGAAGTGAACGACCACTATGGACACCTGGCAGGCGACCAGCTCATCAAGACAGTCGCAGAACGCCTGGAAAACCTGTGTCGTGAAGGCGACATTCTCTCACGCTACGGCGGTGACGAATTCGTCATCCTGTTTCCTTCCGCAGACCTGTCGGCACCCAATCGCCTTGCCGAACTAATAAGAGACCGACTGGAAGGCCAGCGTTGTGTCACCACAAACGCTCAAGGCGTTCCCATCGAAGTGCCGATTCGCCTGAGCCTGGGTTGCGCCAGCTCAACCGAAACCTCCCCACAGGAGGTACTGGGACTGGCGGACAAGCGCATGTATGACGACAAGCGCCACCGGCGCAGACAAAGCACCCTAGGCTGAACGATACCTCCTCAGAGCCCCCGGCTGTCGCGGGTTACCGAGTCAGACCAGAAGCGTCCAGGCTTTAGCGGCGAGAAAGAGACCAATGGCAAAGGCAAGATGCGCCGCGAGGCTCTTCAATCGGGTGATCGTCGGCTTCGGCGTACGCGAGCCGGCAATACCGATCCCTAAGGCGGGCTGCATGATGAAGAAGGGAGCCACCACGCTACCGACACTGACAATCAGCGCGGGCGCCAGCGTGGGATTGCGCACCCACTCCAGCCCCCAGAGTGAAACCAGCAGCGCGGCGAAAGCGATACCGATGGAGTACAACCCCAAGTGCGCTCACCGGCCACGGGCGGCGCGGCCATGATGGCGTCGTGCCGGAACTTGCCCCGGGGGAAGTAGCCAATCCACCTTGCCACCAGTGCGTAGTCGAGCGGTGGTGCCTGGAAGACACGTTTCTGAATTTCGCCCCAGAGATCCATCACGAGCGTGGCCCCAATGCCAATTGCCACGGAATGCAGGAGTATTTCGATAACTTCGTGCATGCTTGACTTGCCCCTTTGTCCACATCGATTCCAATGTACGAATTCAAGTGAACTTGAGGTCAAGTGTGAAAACCCTGGATATTGCCGAGGTGGCCCGGCGTTCCGGCTTGCCCGCCTCTACCCTGCGTTACTACGAAGAGAAAGGACTCATCCGCTCGGTCGGCCGTCACGGTTTGCGACGCTTGTTTGCGGAAAACATTCTCGAGCGGCTATCGCTGATTGCGCTCGGGCAAAACGCGGGGTTTTCACTGGATGAGATCGGCGGCATGCTCGGTGCCAGGGGCGGCCCCGATATCATCCGTGCCCAGCTCATGGAAAAGGCGGATGAACTGGACCGAAGCATCCGCCGATTGACGGCCATGCGCGACGGCCTGCGCCATGCAGCCGCCCGCCCTGCCCCCAGCCATATGGAGTGTCCGACCTTCCAACGTCTACTTCGCCATGCCGCCCGGCCAACCCGGAAGCGGCATGGGCAGTGAGCGGCAATGGATAGGCCGAGAGCCCCGCAAGCCTTTAATATGCCCTGATCTTGAACGCAAGGTCGTAGTTGTTGAGCAGCGGCGGCATGAGCTTGCTGCTGAGCAGGCGATCGGGCGGGTTCAGCTCACACTCTCTCCCCTGCAGTAGCCTGGCCAGCATGTGGCTGGTCACGGTCAGCACCACGCGCCGCCCGGGACAGATGCCGGGACCGCCGCTGAACGGCATCATCGGCCAATTCCCAGCCTCGCCCGGCTGCAGCCAGAGGTCGGGATCGAACAGGTTGGCATTGTCCAGCACCCGATCGTCGCGATGGAAGTACGGCGCAAGCAGCAGCACCGAGGTCTCGGCCGGCATGGTGCCGTTCTCCCACTCCGTCTCTTCAGTGGTCTGGCGCAGCACCATGGGTGTGGTGGGCCACAGGCGTAGCGACTCGAGCAGGCAGGCGCGCAGGTAGTCGAGCGTGGGAGCCGGCTGTTGCAGATTCTCCGCTATCTCGACCTGGGCACGCTCGGCATGATCGGGATGAGCGGCCAGTAGCGCCAGGGCGCGGAATGTGGCCATACCCGCCGGGTCGAAGGCGAACAGGTACTGTGGCACCTGGTGCTCAGGCTGGGTGGTGTCAGTCGTGGCTACTCGGGCGATTTCCGCAGCCAGGCTGCCCTCCTCCCCAAGCTCCAGGTAGGTACACAAGCGCTCGTGGAAATCGTCTTGCACTCGGTCGTGGCCCGGATGAAAGAAGGCCCAGTTGCCCGCGCTGCGCAACGTTTCCAGCATTTCAGTCAGAGCCTGGTCATCGCGGGCGGCATCGCCCAGCACCACGCGGCGTACCACCCGGTTCCAGGTCGTCTCGAACATCTCCCAGTCGAGCTTTCCATCGTGCTCTTCGACGAGCGCGAGCAGCTCATTGGCTTCCTGTTCAACGACCTGTGCGAAGCGTGCTCCAAGCCCGTGCACCGGGCACTCGCTCTGCAGCACCTCCTCGTTGAAGCGACGCCGTTCGGCGCGCTCGGGGCCGTGGGACACCAGAGCCATTTCAGGCTCGAAGTGCTCCAGCGCCTTGCGCTTGGCCCACTCGGCAGTGGCGAACGGCTCGGGGGTTTCGTTCAGGACGCGATTAGCATGTTCAGGGTCGAGAATCAGCGCCATCGGCCTGCTGTCCGGCGTGTTCAGCATCAGCGGTCCGGCGCCGTATTTTTCGTTGAGCTTCTGCAGGCGCTCGATTGCACGCTTGTCCAGCCCCAGCTTTTCCGCCATGCCGACCACCTTGGGCCGCCGGATGATCACACCCTTGGCAATGTTTGGCACCAAGACATCGCCCATCACGGCCAGGGTTTCAGCCACGGTGGCCGAAGGCACCAAGCCGGTATCCGATTCCTTAGACATATCACTCTCCTTCGGTTTGCCGCTTGTCTTGCCCCCCTTGGCTGGCAAGTCTAGGCTAGCCTGCGGGATTGAAAGAGGCGCCTTGGGTAATTCCTTGTTTCAGAAAGATACCAGCACACTGGAGACGACATGATCGCCAAGCGGGAACGCGGCAGGGTGGAGCGGCAATTGATCGCTTCGTTGACGCAGGTTTGCGAAATGGCCAAGCCAACCCTTCCCGGGTTCTGCTGGTTGACCCATCGCGTCGACTACCGACACTTCCCCGAGAGCCTGGAAGTGACCTGGGTCTTCGATACCCACGCCGACCTGGCCAGGGCGCTCAAGGGCGATGCCCAGCATCGCATGCACGATTTCACCGCCGAGGCCCTGGCTGAGGCAGGTATCGACACCGGCGACGTCTCACGCCACGTCAACTTCGATAGTGAAGAAGCGTGTCAGAGCGCCCACGGCGGCGACTGGCAGCGGCGGCTACGTGAAACGCCGGTGAGACACTGAATGGCCAAGGAAATTGAGAGCCCCTGTGTCTCAGTTTGCCGGCTCAAGGGCGACCTATGCGTTGGCTGTGGCAGGTCGCTGGAGGAGATACGGCACTGGAAGGCGATGAAGCGACCGGAGAAGATCGCCACGGTAAAGCGCGCCGATCAACGTCTGAAGAAGATGGCACCAATCAGCGAGTCGATGGCGCCAACCGAGCAAACGTAGCTGTTTCGGCAGGACAGGCTCCCCCTTCAATCCTCGTTCAAGCTATCGAGGGCCTGGGACAGGTCGTCAAGGATGTCCCCGACGGTTTCCAGTCCGACCGAAAGACGAACCAGGTCGTCTGAAATGCCATGCTCTGCGCGCTCTTCCGGTGTGAGGACGGAGTGGGTCATGCTGGCCGGATGCTGGATGAGCGTTTCCGCATCGCCCAGGGAGACGGCGCGGCAGATCAACGTGAGGCGATTCATGAACTGCCGGCCGGCTTCAATCCCGCCAGCCAGTTCGAAGGCCATGACACCGCCAAAGTCGCTCATTTGCCGCCTGGCCAATTCGTGCTGGGAAAAACTCTCCAGCCCGGGGTAGTGGACACGCTTGATCCTCGGGTGCTGCTCCAGCCAACGCGCCACTACCAGGCAGAGGCGGATTGATGCGCCATGCGTATCTCCAGGGTCTTGAGACCACGCATGACCAGGAAGGCGGTGAAGGGCGACATCACCGCGCCGGTAAAATCCTTCAAGCCGGTCAGGCGGATCTTGAACATATCCGCTTCGCTGCCCACCAGGATACCGGCAACGAGATCACCGTGTCCGCCCAGGAACTTGGTGGCGGAGTGGACGACGAAGTCCGCCCCCCGCTCCATGGGCCGGGTGATGACCGGGGTGGCGTAGGTATTGTCCACGGCCACCTGGGCACCGTGACGATGGGCGATCTCACCGATGGCTTCGATATCCACCAGGCGCATGGTGGGATTGGCCGGGGTTTCGAAATAGACGACTCGGGTCTTGTCGCTGATCACGGCTTCCAGCTTCGCCGGATCGGAGAGGTCCACCGGTCTGACCCGGATACCGAACTCGGCCAGGCCGTGGTAGAAGAAGGCGTGGGTGCAGCCATAGAGGGTACTGTCGGTAATCAGTTCATCACCCGGGCGCAGCAGGCTCCACATCAGCGCGGTGATGGCGCCCATGCCTGAGGCGGTTGCCAGGCCCGCCTCGGCCCCTTCGAGGCTGGCCATGCGCTTTTCCAGAATCTCCACGGTGGGATTGGAGACACGAGAGTAGAAATGCCCTGGCGCTTCGCCGGCAAAGCGGGCTGCCCCCTGTTCGACGCTGTCGAAGGCAAAGGTGGAAGTCAGATGCACCGGCGGTGTCAGTGCACCTTGCTCGTCCAGTGGCTCATAGCCTTCGTGAATGGCTCGCGTGGCGAACCCCTGACCCTGCGTTTGCCTGCACTGCGACATGGTTCGACTCCTGCCCTGATGCGTTGTTATGCCCTATCCCTCAATCCTAGGCGCATTACCAGGCATTTGCGTTCCTTTCGTGCCCTCTTTAGAGTCAAGTACGCAATATTCTGCCGATGAGCGATCGCCATGGACCGAATCGACCGAAAAATCCTGCATGAGCTGCAACTGGATGGCCGACTGAGCAATCAGGAACTTGCCCAGCGGGTGAACCTCTCGCCCTCGCCTTGCCTCAGGCGGGTGCGGCGACTGGAGGAGGAGGGGATGATTCAAGGCTATACGGCCGTGGTGGACCAGAAGGCCTACGGCTACCCGCTGACCGTCTTTGCGCGCATCGCTCTGGAGCGCCACGACACGGTCACCGTGCTGGAGTTCGAGCGGCGGGTGAAGGAGATCGATGAGATCATCGACTGCTTCATGATGACCGGCCAACGGGATTACCTGCTACGCGTGGTAGCGGCTAGCCTGGAAGATTACGAGCGCTTTGTCCGCCAGACACTGCACACCATTCCTGGCATCGGCTCCATCGATACCAGCTTCGCTTTCGGCGTGGTCAAGCGCTCCCCGGCACTGCCGCCGCTCTCCCCCCGCTGATTGACTCGGTAATGCCGCCTTTGAACTTCCTGACCCTATTGCGGCGCTGACTTACAATGGAAGGTTCTCCGTTTCGAGCCAACATCATGCAAGCCTCCCTCGAGCAACGTGCGCTAAAGATTTCCATTTTCGTCACCCTACTGGTTTCCGCCATGGGGGTGACCTTCGGCCTGCTGGCCGGGTCACGATCCATTCTCTTCGATGGGGTCTTCTCGACCATCGATGCGGCGATGTCGGCGCTGGCCCTGCTGGTTGCCCGACTGGCCATGCGCGAGGCCAGCCAGCGCTTCCAGCACGGCTACTGGCACCTGGAACCGCTGGTCGCCGCGCTCAACGGCAGTATCCTGATGCTGCTGTGCTTCTACGCCTTTCTCAACGCGGTGCAGGCTCTGCTGGAGGGAGGTCGAGAGCTCGCCTTCGACATCGCCATCGTCTATGCCGTGGTAGTGGCCACGGCCTGCTTCGTGATGTACGCCTATCAGCGCCGCATCAACCGCCGGGCCGATTCGGAGTTCGTGCGCATCGACATGCAGGGTTGGCTGATGGCGGCATTGATCACCACTTCGCTGCTGGTGGCCTTTACCATAGCGCTGGGGCTTGAGCGGACGGCCTATGCCCACCTGACGCCCTATGTGGATTCGCTGTTGCTGATGGTTCTGACCTTCTGCTTCATGCCGGTGCCCATCGGCATCGTGCGGCGTGCCCTGAAGGAAATCTTCCTGATCGCCCCCAGCCATATCGACCGGGAAGTGCATGCCGCCATGGAGCCGGTCATGCAGCGCGAGGGCCTGCGGCAGTATTTCAGCCACGTGGCAAAAGCCGGTCGCGGTCACTACATCGAGATCCACATCGTCACCGCTCCAGATTTTGCCAGCGATCGCGGCATTGCCTTGCTTGATGACATCCGCGAACAGATCGCCGCCGGGCTGAGCATTCCACCGGAGCGGCGCTGGTTCACCGTGGCTTTTACCGCCGACCCCCGCTGGGCCTAGACTTCGTCTGGAAAGCGACAGCGCAACAGCCTGTCATCGACCCAGGATTCGGCCCGGCCATGCGAGATGGCTAAGCTGTATGTTAGTCAGGTAGAACCTATCTAACAGAGCGCGAGGAGGTCGGCATGATTCACTTGCAGCAGGTACAACAGGCAAGGGCCTCCATAGCACCAATGCTCTCTCCCACCCCCCTGCTGCTCGACCACCAGCTGTCCGACCGCTTCGGTCGACGCATCTGGCTCAAGGGTGAACTCTTCCAGCGCACCGGCTCCTTCAAGGCGCGGGGCGGGCTCTTCTGGGTACGAACGGCCTCCCGGGCGGAGCTCGCCGGTGGCCTGGGCGCCGTCTCGGCCGGCAACCATGCCCTTGGGCTGGCCTGGGCGGCCCGCAAGGTGGCCGCTCCGGTCACCATCGTGATGCCCGAAAACGCCAGCCACTTCAAGGTCTCGGGCAGCCGCGAGCTGGGGGCCGAAGTGATCCTGCATGGCGACATCAACGACGCCTGGGCACTGATGCATCGGCTGGTCGAGGAGCGGGGCCTGACACTGGTGCACCCCTACGATAACGAACGCATCATCGCCGGCCAGGGCACCGTGGGGCTGGAGATTCTCGAGCAGGCGCCCAAGGCGTCTGCCATTGTCTGCCCCGTTGGCGGCGGCGGGCTGATATCGGGCATCGGCGTCGTCACGGCGGCAATGCGCCCCGAACTCGCGCTGATCGGCGTCGAGCCGAGTGGCGCTGCCAGCATGACCCATGCCTGGGCGAGTGGGGCACCCCGTCCGCTGGCGCAGGTGGGCACGTGCGCCAAGAGCCTGGCAGCCGCCGTGGTCGGCGAGCACACCTATCCGCTTTGCCTGGCCAACACCCAGGAAATGGTCAGCGTCGGGGAAGGTGCCATTTACCGGGCCATGAAACACCTGATCCATGACGCCAAGCTGCTGGCCGAACCCGGAGCCGCCGTGGGTGTCGCCGCCCTGCTCGAAAGCGACATGGACCTGCCGCCTCGCGGGGACATCGTGGTGGTAATCACCGGAGGCAACATGAGCGGCGAGGAGCTGAGCGAGTTTCTTTAATTCTCATCCCAGAATGAAATAGACGCAGGCGGCGGTAAGCCCGCCCATCACGCCATTGAACACGCGCCACGCCCGCGGCGTGTGCAGCCAACGGCCAATGGCCGTGCCGAACCCAGCCCATAGCGCAATGCACGGAAGCGCCACCAGCTCGGCGAAGCCCGCCAGCATCAAGGCGTTCATGATCGTATCGCCCCCCTGGGGGAGAAAGCCCGCCATCAGCGCCAGGCCCATGACCCAGGCCTTGGGGTTGGCGAACTGGAAGGCCGCCGCCTGCCAGAAACTCAGCGGCCTCCCTTCGCCACGGCGGCGCAGGTCGGGCGGTGGTGCCGTGGCGATCTTCCAGGCCAGGTAAAGCAGGTATCCGCTGCCCACGATACGCAAGGTGGTCTGGACCAGAGGGTAGCGCTCGAAGACCAGCCCCAGCCCCAGGGCGATACCGGCAAACAGCAGGAAGCAACCGCCCAGGATGCCGAAGATATGCGGCAGGGTGCGCATGAAGCCGTAGTTGGCCCCTGAAGCCGTCAGCATCACGTTGTTCGGCCCGGGGGTGATGGTCATGGAAATCATGTAGAGGGCCGCAGGCCCCAGTAACGCTAAAGCTTCCATTTTGTATCCCTACAATTTTGCCCACATCGGTTGGTTTTGCGCGCACTTCCCAGCATAATGGGCACAATTATGGCGTCAAAGGTTTTATTGTCACCATGACAATGTGGCAACCCAGCATCACGACCAAAGGCCCCCGCTACCGTGGTATCGCCGATGCCATTGCTAGAGCGATACAGGCCGGCGAATTGGCGCCCGGCCAGCGCCTGCCACCTCAGCGTCGACTGGCCGATACTCTCGGTGTCACCGTAGGGACGGTGACCCGCGGCTATGCCGAGGCCGAACGCCAGGCTGGGTCACCGCGCGGATCGGCAGCGGTACCTACGTGCGGAACGGCGACACTTCCCCAATGTCCCCCTTGCGGCACAACCACACCACGGATGCCGGCACGATCGATCTCAGCCTTAGCCTGCCGCCGCCGCACCCTCTGCGTGCCGCCGCGCTGGGCAGGGCTCTACAGGGTATCGCCACCGATGGCGAGGTGCTTCAGCGCGCCGTGGAATTCCAGTCCGAGCGCGGCATCCCTGCCCATCGTGAGCGGCTGGCAGCCTGGATGACAAAGCTGGGCATGCCTGTCGAGGCCGAGGAACTACTGATCACACAAGGCGGACAGCACGGTATCAGCCTGGCACTTCAAGCGCTGACGCGACCGGGCGAACGCATCGCCGCCGATGTGCTCACCTACCCGGGGTTGATCGATGCCGCCCAGCAGTCGCACCTCAAGGTGATGGGCGTACCCATGGACGACGAAGGCATGGACATGGACGCCCTGGCCCGACTCTGCGCCCAGCAGCCACCCCGGCTCATCTATCTCACGCCGGACCAGAACAACCCCACCGGCGTGCCGCTCAGTGAACAGCGCCGCCAACGGCTGGTCGAGCTGGCACGAAGCACAATGTCCTGATCCTGGAGGATGGCGTCCAATACCTGCCGGAACAGGAGCGCGGCACACCGCTCTTTCACCTGGCACCGGAGCGCACCCTATTCATCTTCAGTACCGCCAAGGTGCTGGCCGGCGGGCTGCGCATCGGCACCCTGGTGGCGCCGCCCGCGCTGCGCGAACGCCTGGCGGCGGCACTGCGTGCCCAGAGCTGGATGGTCCCGTCATTGATGGTCGAGGCCGTGTGCCGCTGGGTGGCGAGCGACGACGACACGTCGCTGATCGCCTGGCAGACGCAGGAGCTGGGGGAGCGGCAGAGGCTAGCCCGGGAGAGGCTGGCCGGGTTCGATGTCAGCGGCCGCCCACATGGCGCCAACCTTTGGCTGCTGCTGCCGGAGGGGCTGCGCAGCGCGGTGCTGCAGGAAGCGCTGGCACGGCGCAACGTGCTGGTTACCAGCGCCGAGCCCTTCTGCGTAGGTAGCGAGCCCGCCCCGCAGGCGCTGCGCCTGTGCCTCAGTGCCGCACCATCGCAGGAAGCCCTGGCCCAGGCGCTGGATACCCTCGTCGAACTATTGAATGAACCTCCCGCCGCGCCCTGGCGCATGGTGTGAACCTGTCTCAATGCACGTGCATCGGCGCCACCGTGGGCACCAGATTCGGCAGCCAGGCCGGACCCATCATCACCAGCAGACCAAGCAGCATCAGCACGGCCCCCGTAGGCCGCACGATGCGCCTGCCGTGGCGCGCCACCTTCTCAAAGAGCATCAGCGCGGCAAGCGGCGCCATCCAGGCCAGGTTGGCAATTCCCACCACGAACATCACCAGCATCAGCGCCCAGCAGCAGCCGAGACAGAACAGACCATGACGCGCCCCCAGGTCAAAGCCGCCGAACATGCCCTGCCGATAGTGGTTGAGCAAAAACGAGCGTGGCTGGCGACACTTGTCCAGGCAGCGCTCCTTCAGCGAGGAGAACTGGAAAGCCCCGGCGATCACCAACACGCCGCCGGCCAACCACTCCGGATGATGCTGCAGCCAATGCCAATGCAGCGTTGCCCGCTCCAGTAGCGCGTCGCCCACCAATGCCAAAAGACCGAACAGGGTCCACACCGCCAGGTAGCCACCGAGGAAGCCGATACGGGCCATCCCCGGATGACGCTGCCCGGCGGAGGCTCGATTGAACAGGCCAACCATGGGCAGCGTGCTCGGCAGCATCATGGCGGCGATGTGCACCTGCCAGGCCGCCAGGAAGAGAGCGAGACTCCCCCAGACGGCCAGATCGTCAACCACCAGCCGATGGTGATGCACCCACTGCACCTGGTCGGTCAGTTCGGCACCGATGGCCAGCAGCCATGCCAGGCCGATGACCCCCATCAGGAGGGGAGCGCCCCGCCAGGCGGAGCCTCCCGTCACTGCGACCCCGCTCATGGCCGATGCTCCATCTTCCAGGCGGTCTGGATGGCGTTGTGTCCGTCGAAGGACCAGCTCATGTCGTGTTGCGGCATATTGACCCGATAACGCCGCGACTTGCCGAGATAGGCCGGGGCTCCCTTGACCGTGGTGAAGGCGCTGTCGTGCAGCGTGGCCGTGGTGCCATCCGGCGAAGACTGGATCGGCCCGAACTCCGCCTCGACCATGCCCTCGGCGAGGAAGCGCCCTTCGGCCTGGTGCGCCTCGTGCAGGATGGGGACCCGCTCGACGGCCACCAGCTCACCGACCAGGCTCGCCAGATCGGCCAGGGGCCCTCCCAACTTGCCACCAAAGGCGTCCAGCAGGGCATCGCACTGCACGTCACTGGCCTGCTTATCCACCAGCAATACCGATCGCCACTCCCCGGCCAGGGCGTTACCGGGAATATGGGCGACATTCACCAGGGTCAGGCCGGACACATCAACGCCGCGGGCCTCTCCCTGCTCCAGATTGAAGGCGATCACCCCGAAGCATTCGTTGCCGTCGGGGTCCTCGCCGATAAAGCAGGGACAGGAAACGGCACAGGAGCAGATCTCCAGCATGGTGCCTTCGAGTCGATAACCCTGCTCTGTTGCGGTATTCATCTTCCACCTCCACCAGCATCAGGATGTGTTTCCCTGGCGTGGCGGCAGTCCGTGAACACGCACGGCACAGGACACGCCGAGGGGCTCTCGCTCCACAGGCCGCCTGTCGCGGCCACATCCCTGGCAACCCGGCTGTCGGCCAACGTCAGGCGCGGGTCGCCGCCAAGAAATAGAAATCCAGCATCTGGTCAAGGGGCTTCGGGTCACGCCACAGGCGACTGCGCAACGCCGCGCCCTCCCAGCAGTTGAGCAGCAGGTTGGCCAGTTCCCTGGGGTCGGAACCCATTGGGATATCGCCGCGCTGGCGCGCCTCCTCCAGGCAGGCGGAGAGGCGCTGTGTCAGCTCACCGAAGCAGCCCTCGATCTTCTCCGCAAAGGTCGGTTGATGCCGGACAGTTCCTGTCCCAGCCCACCCAGCATGCAACCCAGGTACCCATCCCGGCGGTATTTCTCCCGCGACAGTTCGAAGAAGCGTCGCGCCCGATCCAGCGGCGGCAGCGACTGATCGCCCAGGGCAGCATCGAGCCCCTGGTGCACCTCGTCCATGTAGCGGTCGACGACCTGCAAGGCAAAATCCTCCTTGCTGCGGAAGTAGTGATAGAAAGAGCCCTTCGGCGTCCCGGTGGCCTGCAGCAGCGCCTGGATACCCAGGTCGTTGTAGCCGTGCTGAAGCAGCATCTCGAGTCCCGCCTCGAGCAAACGCTCACGTGTCGTATGTGCCATTTAAACCCCACTAGACTGACCGGTCTATTCGTAGCGTAGACAAAGAAGTGGCCCCGTCAAGGAGAGAACCTTATCGGTGATGCTCGACTTTAGGATTACGGCAATGATGAGGGGCGCTGTCGCGCTCAGCGTCACCGAAGGAACTGGCTCGCCTACACCGTGCTGGCCGTATGCCAGGCGATCATGCGCTCCTCGTCGGTGGGGATGACCCACAGGCCCACCCGGCTGCTCTCCGCAGCGATGTCGGTGGCATCGGCCTGATTGGCCGTCGGGTCGAGCACTGCACCAAGCCACTGGCAACCTTCCACCACCGCGGCGCGCACCGGGGGGGCCCGCTCGCCAATCCCGGCGGTGAACACCAGGTGGTCCAGGCCACCGAGGGCGGCGGCGAGGCTGCCGATCTCGCTGACGATACGGTAGACGAACAGCTCGATGGCCTCTGCGGCCTCGGGCGCATCGCACTGCAGCAGTTCTCGCATGTCACCACTGATGCCCGAGACACCCAGCAGGCCGGACTCCTTGTAGAGCATCTGCTGGACGGCTTCGGGCGCCATGCCTTCCTGAAGAATCAGGTGCAGTACCAGCCCCGGGTCGAGGCTGCCGCTGCGGGTGCCCATCATCAGTCCTTCCACGGCGGTGAAGCCCATGGTGGAGGCCACGCTCTTGCCGTCATGGATGGCGCAGAGGCTGGCACCGTTGCCCAGGTGAGCCACGATCACCCTACCCCCCGTCGCTACGCCGCCATGTGTCGGCAGGATCCGGTCGTTCAGAGCACGGTTGATGTAGTCGTAGGAGAGCCCATGGAAGCCGTAGCGGATGACGCCGGCGTCGCGGTACCGCCGCGGCAGAGGAAAGGTCCTCGCCACCGGGGGCTGGTCGGCATGAAAGGCCGTGTCGAAGCAGGCCACCTGGGGAAGGTCGGGCCGCAGCGCTGCCAGGGCACGCACCGGGCGCCAGGCCATAGGGCTGGTGCAGTGGAGCCAGCGGTACCAGGGCCTCCAGTGCATCGAGTGCATTGGCGTCGAGGCGCACCGGATCGACGTGGTCGCGGCCACCATGCACGATGCGATGCCCCACGGCACCGATATCTTCAAGATCCGGATGCGCTTCGATCCAGGCCAGCAGCTTGGACAATGCCCCATCGTGATCGAGATCGGTCGTCACCTCGCTCAGTGCAGAGCCTGCCGAGCCTGGATCCAGCGCCTCGCCCTCCCCGTCCTTGAGGCTGAGCCGTGCCTGACTGCCAAGACCGGCGAAGTGTCCGCGATAGCGCAGCTTCAGGTTCGTCGGCTCGCCCCCCGGTGTGGCGCCAAACAAGGCGAACTTGATGCTGGAGGAGCCGCTGTTGATGACCAGTATCTCACGCATCATGAGCGCTCCCGCTTCTGGTGTTCGGCCACCAGCAACGCCAGGGCACAGGAAGCCATGCGGGTGATGGCATCATCGGCACGGCTGGTGAGCACGATGGGGACCCGCGCGCCCACCACCAGGCCGGCCCCGGTGGCATCGGCCAGGTACGTCAGCTGTTTCATCAGCATGTTGGCCGACTCCAGGTCGGGCGCCACCAGGATATCCGCCCGCCCCGCCACGGGCGAGACGATGCCCTTGGCCTCGGCGGCCGCTTCGGACACGGCATTGTCGAAGGCCAGTGGACCGTCAATCGTGCCACCGCGGATCTGTCCCCGTTCGGCCATCTTGCACAGTGCGGCGGCTTCCAGCGTCGAGGCGATCTTGGGATTGACGGTTTCCACCGCCGAGAGTATCGCCACGTTGGGGTTGGCGTTGCCCAGGGCGTGGGCCAGGTCGATGGCGTTCTGGACGATATCCATCTTGTTGGCCAGCGTAGGGTAGATATTGATCGCGGCATCGGTGATGAACAGCGGCCGCGGATAGGTCGGCACGTCGAAGGCCATCACATGGCTCAAGCAGCGCTCGGTCCGCAGTCCCGTGTCGCGCTTGACCACCTCGTGAAGCAGTTCCTCGGTGTGCAGAGCCCCCTTCATGAGCGCCCCTACCCTGCCGGAACGGGTCATGGCGACCGCTTCGGCGGCTGCCGCATGGCTGTGGGGGACATCGACCAGCTCGAACTCACCGATGTCGATGCCGGCCGCCTCGGCGGCGGCACGGATCTTTCCCTCCGGCCCCACCAGCACCGGGCGTATCAGCCCTTGGCGAGCCGACTCGGCGGCACCCAGGATCGAGACCTCATCCACCGGATGCACCACCGCCATATCGACCGGTTCGGGGTGCTCTGCCGCCGCCAGCATCTCATGCAGCCGCGCCCGCTCGGCCAGCCGAATCCGCGGCAGCACGGTGCGTGGGCGACGAATCTTCTCGGTGGGCGCCTGGACCTCTGCCTCGCCTTCGATCACCGTATCGCCCTTCTGATTGGTGCAGAGACAGTCGAAGAGGATGCGCTTGCGCTGCTCATCCTTGCTGCGCACCCGGACGCTGACCCGAAGCACGTCGCCGAGCCTGACCGGCTTGAGAAAGCGCAGGGTCTGGCCCAGATAGATGGTGCCGGGCCCGGGCAGCTCGGTGCCTAGCACGGTGGAGATCAGGGCCCCGCCCCACATGCCGTGGGCGACCACTTCCTGGAACCGCGTGCTCTTGGCAAAGTCGTCGTCGAGATGGGTCGGATTGAAATCCCCCGACATGACGGCAAACAACTTGATGTCGTCCAGCGTCAGCCGCTTCTCGATCGATGCGCTTTCACCTGGCTGGATCTCGTCGAACGTACGATTCTCGATATGGTCATTGCTGTCCATCAGCCCGTCATCCTCCGTCTGCTTCATTTGCCCCAGCATACTGCGGCGCAGCAAAGTCTGCCTGTATTTATCCACCAGTATCTGATCGACATCAAGCGACAATGGGCACTGACGCGGGACCGCAACAGGCCAACTATAGTAAGTGAGTTACGATTAAGTGAGTTACGCAAACCATGGGGGAACGCCACATGCACCAGTATCTCAACGACCCGACCCTTGCCGTGCCAGTCTTTCCCGGCAGCCATATCGTCATGGATGATGGTTACATCTTTGTCTCGGGGCTGACGGTTACCGACATTCAGGGCGGTGAATCGGTGGTCGGCGACATCGCCGAAGAGACACGCTGGGTGATGCGTCGCCTGGCACGCATGCTGGAATATGCCGGGGCGAGCCTCGCCGACACGGTCCGGGTGGACGTCCACCTGACGAACCTGGATACGATTCACACCATGGACGCGGCCTATGCCGAATTTTTCGACGACCATCGTTACCCGGCCCGGACCTGCACCGAATCGCCACGCTCAGCGGCTCCTCGAACGTTGAGATCACCCTCGTTGCCCGTCGCCCTGCAGAAATGGAAGCCGACACCAAAGGCTGATTCGGCTCACCGAACGCCGCCGCGCCGGTATCACATCAGCGCTATCACAGAGTCATGCCGGGCTCGACCGTATACCCCAGATCGATCACCGCCTCACCCATGGCATTACCGTGAATGCGCTTGAGCAGCTCACTGGCGGCCCTGTTGCCGATGGCCTGGCGTGGCGTGATCACGCTGGCCAGCCGGGGCGTCATGACCTGCCCCACGTCATGCCCATGGAAGCCGGCGATCGCCATCTGCTCCGGCACCCGGATGCCGCGGCGCAGGCATTCGAAATAGGCCCCGACGGCAACGTCGTCGTTGGTACAGAAGAGCGCATCGGTCTGCGGGTATTGATCAACCACCTCGCCGAGAAGCGCCGCCCCCACGCTGTAGGACGAACGCTGGCTGCGCTGCAGGGTGAGGGGCTGCAGACCATGCTCCTCCACCGCCTGACGATAGCCCTGTTCACGCTGGCGGGTCCGCTCATCGAGGCGTACGGCAAGGTAGACAATATGGCGTCGGCCACGCTGAATCATCTCACTGACCATGTCATAGCCGGCCCGAACGTTGTCGAAGCCCACCGCCTGATGCAGCGGCGGTGTCAGCGAATCCATGATCTCCACGGTGGGTATCCCGGCGGTCTCCAGCATGCGGCAGGTACGGACGGTATGCAGACTGTCGGAGAGGATCACCCCGTCGACGTTGTAGGAGAGCAGCGAGGCCAGGCTACGCTCCTCGAGCTCCTGACTGTAGCCATAGTGGGAAAGCATCAGGTGGTAGCCGCTGGGCTCGGTGACCTCCTCGATGCCCACGAGCACATCGGCAAAGACCTGGTTGGTCAGCGACGGCACCAGCACGCCAATGGAGTGGCTCGTCGCCCGGGAGAGCAGGTCGGGGGCGCGATTGGGTATGTACCCGACCTGCTCCGCCGCGGCGAAGATGCGCTCACACAGCCCTTCGGATACGGTGGCCGGGTCGCGCAGGGCGCGGCTGACGGTCATCTTCGTCGCACCGACCCGGTCGGCAATGTCCTGGAGTGTTGGGCGTTTTTTTTTTCACATCGGCCTAAAGATCGGTTGATAGTCGCCGAGGCCTCCGGCGAGGCGTTATCGGCTGCTCAGTGGCACTATACCGAAATCACTGGCCCAGCGCCGCCAGACACTGGCGCAGGACCCCTTCCTCATCCAGGCGTATATCAATGGAAATCGCCTCGTCGGGGCCTGGAGGCTCCAGTTGTTCGAACTGGTTGCGTAGCATTTTTTCGCCACTGAAGTAGTGACCTTCCCGGTTGGCAAAGCGGGAGAGAATTGTCTCGAAGTCGCCATCCATATAGAGGAAGAGCAGCTCGGGGGCAGCTTCGCGCAACCGTTGTCGGTAGCGTCGCTTCAGCGCCGAGCAGCCCAGCACCAGGGCCGGCTCACGTTGAAGCAGGTCGGCCAGATCGGCCAACCAACCAGCACGATCAGCGTCGCTGAGGGGCTCACCACTGGCCATTTTTTTCACATTGGCTTCACTGTGAAAGTCATCCGCGTCGAAGAAGGGAACGTCCAGGTGCCGGGAAAGCCGCTCGCCGATCAGGCTCTTGCCACTGCCGGAGACGCCCATGACAATGATCTTCGGATAGTCCATCGCGTGTTCCATCCCTGGTTCAGCCGGTTTTCCGACGCATCTGAATGACCACCACCATCAGTGCCACCACCATCACCAGCAGGCCGATGGCCAACGGCGAAGAGAGCATGTACTGGATGAGCGGGATATCGCGAGCCCCGGCGATTCGCATGGCGCGAGCCAGATTGGTTTCGATCAAGGGGCCCAGTACGACGCCAATGATGATTGGAGCAAGCGGTACCTCGATCTTCTTGAAAATGGCGCCCGCAATGCCCAACACAATTGCGATGAAGACATCGAACAGGCTGTTGCGCAGGCTGTAGGCGCCAAACAGCGCGAAGACCAACACCGTTGGTACGATGTACTCCATGCGTATCTTGAGGATATAAGAGAAGTACTTGATGCCGACAGCGCCAATGATGGTCATGGCAATCACGGTCAACAGCATGCCGTATAGAAAGGTGTAAGCCACATCGGGGCGGTTGACGAAGAGGCTGGGCCCCAGAATGATGCCATGAATGACCAGCGCCCCTGCAATGATGGCACTGGTTGGGCTACCCGGCACACCCAACGCCAACAGGGGAACCATGGAACTGCCCACCGTGGCATTGTTGGCACTTTCGGCGGCAATGATGCCTTCCGGATTACCTTTCTCGAAAAGTTCGGGCTGCTTCGAGACACGCTTCGCTTCACCGTAAGACATGAACACGGCCAGGGTAGTACCAACCCCTGGCAAAAGTCCGACAACCGTGCCAATGATGCCTGACTTCCACACTAACAGGCGCTTTCTCAGAATCGACATTACGACTGTCATGCGCTTGATGCTCTGATCGCGATACTGCACCTGTTCGCCGGGCTTCTTCCCAATATTGAGGAACATCTCAGCGAAACAGAACAGTCCCAATACCACAGGCACAACGGAAATACCGGAGCGTAGATCGGCACTACCGAAAGTGAAGCGCTCTGAACCGGTGATCATGTCGATGCCGATGGTACTGATGAAGAGCCCGAACAGCACGGCAAAGGCTGCCTTGAGGAAACTGCCGCTGAGAGCCCCGACAATGACGAGCCCACTCAGCGAGACAAAGAACATCTCGGCGGGGCCGAATTGCAGGGCAAGTCTCGCCAGCGGCGGCGTAAAGAGTATAAGGATCAGTACGCCGATGAAGCCACCGAACATGCTGGAAAAAATCGAATAATAGAGCGCTTCCTTGGATCGACCCTGCTGCGTCAGGGGATACCCTTCCATGGCGACCGGCGCCGCCACGACATCACCAGGCACGTTGATCAATATGGCAGTGATAGAGCCGCCGTACATACCGCCCATATAGATACCACCCAGCAACAACAGGCCTATCTGTGGCTCCATGGTGAACGTCAGGGGAAGCAGCAGCGAGATGCCAATGGCACCATTGAGGCCCGGAATGGCTCCCACCACGATGCCGATCAGCACACCGGCAAACACCACCAGGAACACACTCGGCGTAAGGAGAACAGAAAGTATTGAAAGAAGATCCATGATCGCTGCCAGCGTCGCGAGTAAAACTGGGCCCGGGGGAAGTCAATACCCCGGGCCCGCCTGGGGTCGGTTAGGCCGTATCGACTCAGTCGCCGTTGAACTGTTCGAGGTTTTCCTCGATAACCGGTGAAAGCACGCTGTTGGAGCGCTCCACCATATCGCTGGCCTCATCGGCATTCAGGTAACGGTAGGGAATCGAAGCGCTGCGGAAGTTCTCGATCATTGCCTCGTTGGTGCTTATCTCATCGAGAGCCGCGGTAAGGATGTCACGCACATCATCAGGCAAGCCGGCCGGCGCTACCATGACACGAGAAACCCCCATTTCAAGATCGACACCCTGCTCCTTGAAGGTGGGGACATCCGGGAACATCTCCATGCGCTCGGCCGCCGCGAATCCGATCGGGGTACCTCCCGCATCGGTGATCGGGTCGTGGCTCATGGAAGATGTCGAAGCCAGGTCGATGTGATTCCCCAGTAGCGCATTCATCAGTTCGCCACCACCCGAATAGCGTATCGGAGTGGTATCAATCCCAAGCTCCTCGCTGAAAGCAAGGATGTTCAGGAGACCAAGGGCACCGGACTCACCGATCACGATGGCACCAGGGTTTTCCTCACCGTAGCTGCGCACAGCATCCAGGGTATCGAGGTCGCTGCCGGGGCTGGAAAAGATACCCATGGGCATATCATCGAAGGCGGCCAGGTATTCAAAACTGTCGGAATCGAAACTGGTATCGCGGGTATTTTCCAAGACAAAATTATCCGGATAGCCGAACACGCCAAGGGTATAACCATCGGCCTGGCTCCGGGCAATTTCGGCAATGCCAATTTCGCCGCCAGCCCCTTCACGGTTGACTACGTTAATCTGGCGTCCGAGTTCATCGCTCAGGCGGTCGGCGATGATCCGTGCCACGGTGTCGCCTCCGCCACCCGCACTATAGGGCACGATGATCTGTATATTCTTGGTGGGATACTCCTGCGCCAGGGCGGTGCCCGACGCTGCCATCAGAAAGGGTGCACTGAATAGAACTGCCAACTTCATTTTCATTGTCATCACCTTGGGTTGGTGTTTCATTCCACATCATCGCAGTATGAGCCGGCGTGATGCACAGGACACTCTGAACGCCTCGGCGATCAGAAGAGAACCCCGGAGGGGGCTGGGAGCCCCAACAGCAGGGTAAAGACCAAGTACATGAAGAGGGTAACCAATACAGCGAAGATGCCCCCTTTCACATACACTTTGCGCTTGAGGCTGGCCGGATCGACCCGATAGTCGTGATAGCAATAGATCACGAAGACCAGAAAAGCCGAGGCCACATAAAACCCGAAAACCATCAGGATCAGAAAGGTCAACAGCATGACGATCCCGGGCACCAGTATCTGGAATACCAGGGTGTCACGCATCTTGCTGCGCTCCTCCTGCACATTCGCAATGGCCTCGTCGCCGGCAACGGCCACCTTCTTGGTCTTGATAGCCGCATCGATGAGCATCAACAGGCCGGTAATCCCGATTCCCCAAAGCACCATTTTCGGGAACATGGCGGAACGCYKGGGAGATCGCCCACCTGTGTAT
>NZ_AZQX01000147.1:0-20818 GCF_000568385.1 Halomonas sp. BC04 | reverse complement strand
CGATACACACGACCTTTCCGAGCGGATGGGGAAACTCCTGACCGATACGGTAAAACGTGGGACAAAGCGCATGGCGGGTGTTCTCCTTCTCATTTTCGTGCCGCTCTTCATTAACAGGCTAGACAGTCTACCCCACCAGGCGCCCTGTTCCACAACCTCCCGGTGCGAGGCAAAGTGTCACCGTTGTGGCGACCACGCTTCGTCCGGCGCATGGGCCAGGAATCTGGGTCGCCTGCGCCGGGCAGCGAAGGGCTCGACACACGCATTATCACGTCGATTGTAGACGAAGAAGATATTGCTGCGTGGATCCGGCGACATGTTGGCGTTGGAACCGTGCAGCGTATTGCAGTCGAACAGCAACAAACCACCGGCGGCACCGGTCGGTGCCTCGATACCATGGCGCTCAACCAGCTGCCTGAGAGCATTGCGCCCCGGCACACCGAACTCCTGGCGCTTCAGTGACTGCTTGTGGTGGTCATCGGGCGTCTCGCCCAGGCACGGCACGTAGACCTTGTGCGAGCCGGGAATCAGCATCAGCGGCCCATTGAAGGCGTGGTTGTCGGTCAGCACGATAGAGGCGCTCACCGCGTGCATGGCCGGCATTCCATCCTCGGCGTGCCAGGTCTCGAAGTCGGAGTGCCAACTGAAGCCCTTACCCTCGAAGCCGGGCTTGTAGTTGATTCGCGACTGGTGAACATAGGCATCACCACCAAGAATCTGCCGGGCCCGCCCCATCAGTCGCTCATCATGGGCCAACCGCCGGAAATGCTCGGAGAGAAAGTGAACGGCGAACAGCGAGCGAATCTCTCGACTGTCGGGCTCGGTGATGCTGAACTCGCGACCGCGGAAGTCGTCGCGCCCCAGCAGCTCATTCAGCTCTCGGCGCAGTCCATCGAGCTCCTCCCCCCGGATGAAGCCGGGTTCGAACAGAAACCCCTTGCGGTCGAATTCGTCGAGCTGCGCCTGACTCAACGGGCCATCCTCGGCACGCCCCTTGACCACTTCCTCCTGACGCTGGAGCCAGGGCACCTCGAGCGGTTTGCTCAGGCGAGTGGGGTAGGGGTCCTGCATCCGGTTGGCAAAACCGCTTGCCTGGCTGAGAGTGGTTGATGCGTCAGCAACGGCGTAGTCGGTTGCCTGTTTCAGCTTGCGGTTGGACGATGTTTGCACTGGCATCCCAATCACCTCCTGTGTATCCGTGACCAGTTGTTCAGATTGAACTCGTTCCAACGGCACTATCGCCGTGGCGGGAGGCCCCAAGGGGGCCTTGCATGGAAGAATGTGGTGGTAACAAACGAGGTTTCAAGCCCAATATAGCGAATGCGTTACTCGCCTCGCACCCATGCAGGCAAGCACCAGGATCTGGGAAATCACTCTCTCCAATCGTGAATCAGACGCGCTGCGCTATCGCGCGTCCGGATTACCCTGACTATCGATCTCTTGTGTGTGCTGCAGTACCGATGGTTCCCGTTTTCTTGGCCATGCTGAACTCCCCCCCAGGGCTCTCGTTGAGGAATGTGAACATGAAGCATCGAATGCGTAGTTTCAGGAAGCCCGTAGTGTTCATTGCATCGCTGTCGCTTATAAGCCCCGGCCTTGCCCAGACATATCAGATATCGCCTGCCGACACCGAGACCGTTCAACTCGCCCAGGCCACGGCCACTTTCGATGAAACCGAGGCGGAGGCCCTGGCCGAGCAGCAGGCCATCGAGGAAGCCGAGGCAGAGGCCCTGGCCGAGCAAGAAGCCATCGATGAAGCGGAGGCGGAGGCCCTGGCCGAGCAAGAAGCCATCGAAGAAGCGGAGGCGGAGGCCCTGGCCGAGCAGCAGGCCGAGGAAGACGCTCAAGCGCTCGCCGAGCTGAGGCTGAAGCCCTCGCCGCCGTCGCCGCCCTCGATACCCAGGAAGCCACCGTGACGTCCGAGGAAGTCGTGACGTCAGACACCACACGCAGCAGCGATGAGGAGGTCAAGGTTGCAACGACGTCAGATGCCGATAGTGACAGCAGCCAGGTATGGAAATACCTGGGAGCAGCCGCGGCCGGCGCCGTCGTCGGCGCCTTGATTCCGCAGCTCGGCGGGCGTGTCGTCGAGGATCAAGGGGACCGCATGATCGTCGAGCGCGACGGTGAACTCCATGTGCGCAAGGACGAGAACCTGCTGCTGCGCCGCCCTGGGGTAACAGAGACGACCGAATCATTCGCCGACGGCATCACCCGCTCCACCGTCACTCGCGAGGATGGCAGCCGGATCGTGACCATTCGCGACTCGGGTGGCTTCGTGCTCAAGCGTACCCGCTACCTACCCGATGACACGGCTATCGTGCTGATCGACGAAACACGCAGGACCGACAGCTGGGTATCTTCCGTCGAACTTGATGCGTCGCTGCCTCCACTGCGCCACGACCTGCCGGATGATCGTTACGTGATCGATTACCGTCGCGCCGATGAAGACATTCTGCGCCAGGCGCTGCTGGCACCGCCGGTTCAGGAGTTCGAGCAGGTCTTCACACTCCGCCAGGTACGTGAGAACCAGCGTATCCGGGACATGATGCCGCGCGTCGACCTCGACGTTATCCAGTTTGCCACCGGCTCGTCGGCTATCCAGCCATCCGAAGCCGAAGCACTGCGCATGATCGGGCTTACCATGGCCGATATCATCGAGGAACACCCGAGTGAAGTCTTCCTGGTCGAGGGCCATACCGACGCCGTCGGGTCGGACTTGATGAACCTCGGCCTCTCCGACCGACGGGCAGAGGCTGTCGCCCTGGCATTGACGGAATACTTCGCCATTCCCCCAGAAAACCTGATTGTCCAGGGCTACGGTGAACGCTATCTAAAGGTGGACACACAGGGGCCCAGCCAGGAAAACCGGCGTGCCAGTGTCCGGCGGATCACTCCATTGATCGATGCAAGTCCGGTCCGTCTCTGATAAAACCAGCCCCAGGCTGAATGCAGGGTTCCGGATGCGCGATCAGCCGGAACCTGCAGGCGGGAATGATATGAACACACAAAAAAACCGCCTCCAAGGGCGGTTTTAATATCTCTGCAAGTCGCTGATTTCCCGAATTTCATCCCAAGTTCAAGATGGTGCCGGCACCAGGAGTCGAACCCGGGACCTACTGATTACAAGTCAGTTGCTCTACCAACTGAGCTATGCCGGCTCGGGACCGACTCAAGCAAAATGCAGAATCGGAAAAGGGTTGGCGTGGCTGGGGTACCAGGATTCGAACCTGGGAATGCCGATACCAAAAACCGGTGCCTTACCACTTGGCTATACCCCAGCAGTTTGGTGGCCAGAGACGGAATCGAACCGCCGACACGGGGATTTTCAATCCCCTGCTCTACCAACTGAGCTATCTGGCCGCTGCCAACGGTGCGTATTAAACAAGATACGGCCTTAGGCGTCAAGCCCTTCCGTTTCATGAAGATGGCTAGGCGCCGTCAGCCCCTCATCCGCTCACTGGTCCCGCGGTACGTAGCCCTCGGCCTGGTCGGTCTCGCGGTTGTCGAGAAAGCGCTCCATCTGGTCGTTCAGGTACTTTCGTGACTCCGGGTCGAGCATGTTCAGGTGCTTTTCGTTGATCAGGCGGGTCTGCAGCGCCTGCCACTCCTCCCAGGCCTTTTTCGAGACATTTTGCTGGATTTCCTGCCCCTTCTTGCCCGGCAGCGGCGGAAATGGCAATGCTTCCAGCTCCTGCTGATACTTGCGGCAGAATACGGTACGACTCATGGTGGTTCTCCCTGTTTCAAGGCTTTGTACAAAACTGCCTGCGATCGCCGACTTTTCGAACATAGCCCTGTGTCTCTCCGGGCCTTGTTCACTTGGGCCTGGACCGTGCCGAGGCTCAGGTCGCCGGGGGCTCGAGTGAAAATGGCGACAGCGTCATCAGCAGCGACTTGACCGGCGCGGCCAGTCCGATGCTGGCAGGATTGCCAGGATCGTACCAGCAACGCGACTCGTCCACGGCGAAAACGGCGTGGGAACGGGCAGGCTGCGGCGTGATCTCCAGGCGAAAGTGGCTGAAGACATGGGTGAAGGGGGGCAAGGCACGGCCGAGCTCGGCACCCGGGGCGTGGCTGTCCAGCCAGGCCTCGAGCGACGCGATGTCGTCGAACTGGGGCAGACCCCAGAGCCCGCCCCAGAGGCCGCTGGGGGGGCGCTGCTCGAGCAGTACGCGCCCCTCGGGGTCCTGCAGCAGCAGCATCCGGGTGGTGCGTGTCGGCAGTGCTTTCCTGGGCTTGGATTCGGGGAAGCGACGCTCTTCGCCCCGGCGGTGGGCCACGCAGACATCGCTGAAGGGGCAGGCCATGCAGTCGGGCCGTCCACGCCGACACAGGGTCGCCCCGAAGTCCATGATCGCCTGGGTATAGTCAACCAGGCGTTCGTCAGGGGTGTAATATTCGGCAAGGGCCCAGAGGCGACGGGATACGGCAGCACTCCCCGGCCACCCCTCCACGGCATGCAGCCGGGCCAAGCTTCGCTTGACGTTGCCGTCGAGTATGACGGCTCGACGACCGCTGCTCTGGGCGATGATCGCACCCGCCGTGGAGCGTCCGATTCCAGGGAGCGCGGAGAGTGCCTCCAGATCCAGCGGCAACTCGCCGGCATGATGCTCGACGATCTCACGGGCCGCCTTGTGCAGGTTGCGCCCACGGGCGTAATACCCCAGTCCGGTCCAGAGGTGCAGCACTTCGTCCTGCCCGGCCCTGGCCAGTGTGGCAACATCAGGAAAGCGTGCCATGAAGCGCTCGAAATAGGGGATCACCGTGGCCACCTGGGTCTGCTGCAGCATGATCTCCGATACCCAGACCCGATAGGGTGAGCGCTCCTGCTGCCAGGGAAGATTATGCCGGCCATGGCGGTCGAACCAGGCCAGCAGCCGGCAGTGGAATGATTCCGGGGAAAGTACCGGCGTCGGCATCCCTGTCATCGGCAAAATCACCTTGAACAGAATCAACACGAAAAAAAACGCCGACTAGGGGGAGTCGGCGCAGAAACTGACTTGCTTGATGCTCAATTGAATAGACCGCGCAGGGCTTCTCGAAGTTCCTTGCCATCTTCACCCAGGCGCTCCTCGAGTCGCTCCAGCGGCCGCTCCAGCCGACGCTCGATCTCATCGCCGGCACGGCGAGAGACTTCGTCACGCAGCAGTTCGACCAGGGTGGCCTGGAAAGCGTTGCGATCAAAACGGCACCACTCGCCACTGTCGCCACCCAGTTCGCCCGTGCAGCGAACCGGCAGGGGAACCCTTTCCAGGCGCGGATTCACCGAACAGGCCGCCTCGGCAGCATCGACGAAGCGTGCCGCAGCCCGCAGGTCGAAGCGTTCGGTGACCAGATCCAGCTCACCCTCGCCATCCAGCTCGATCCCGGGGATGGTAACCAGAATGCTCTCGCTGCGTGCAACGCCATCGCTGATCCGCAAGCTGACCTCCGCTCGATCGAAGCGGGTGTCATCGCTCCAGTCACGATCCATCTCCTTGCCCTCGACCATGGCTGCCAGGGTGCACAGCTCCTCGGAGACGTTGACATCGAGTACCGCTCCCTCGTCGATATGGCCATTCAGCCGGCCGCTCAGGCTGCGCCTGAGTGCGGGCAAGGTGTTGTAGCGCGCCTCCAGCGCCCCCTCGAGGGAGAGGCGTCCACGCAGCGGTGCCGGCGAATCGTCCCCGGCAAGCGCTTGCAGCAGCGGCTCCAGGCGCACCCGGGACAGCTCGGGGGACAACTGCCAGCGTATCGGGTCGCGCGTCAGATCGAGCTCGCCGCTTGCCTTCAGCTCACCGCCATAGAGCTTGGCGCTGGCCCCCTCCAGGCGCTGACGACCGTCGCTGCCCGACAGCGTCAGGTCAACGTCGGTGAAATCGAGGCCACCCAGCTTCAGGTGCTCGAGGTCGAGGTCGGCATCAAGGGACAGCTCGGAGAGCCATTCCGCGGGGACCAGCGGTGCGGCATCCCCGGCATGAGCCTGGCGGATAGCGAAGAAGCCGCGGCGGGAGGCGCTCTGCTCCCCGGCATTCGGAGGCGGCAGGTAGTGATCCAGATTCAGGCTGTCCCCCTGCAGGGCCAGCGACAGCAGACGTCCATCGAAGCCCATGCCCAGCCGACCGGTGAAGGTGCTGTCGTCCAGCACCAACGTCAGGCCGGAAAGCTCGGCCTGAGTCAGGTCGCCACGGATGGGACTGGTCAATGCCACGTCGGAGAGTGCCTGGGGGCCGGCCATGCTGGGCAGCTGGTCGATGCGAGCAAGCCAGGGGCGCAGCGACAGGGGCGCCAGGCTGACCTGGCCGCTATAGGTAGGCGTCGTGTCTAGCTCGGCCAGGTTGAGATTCCCGCTCAGCCGCAGGTCGTCGGGACCGGTGAGCAACATGTCACGCAGTTGAGCCGAACTCTCGGCCAGATCCGCCTCCATGGCGAAGGCCAACGCCAATGGCAGGGCCGACTCCCCCAGCCGGGGATGTTGCAGGCTGCCCTCCAGGCGACCCTCCTGCAGCTGCATGCGCTGGCGTGACAGATCCAGTGTCAGCTGCTGTCCGGTCAGGTCCGCCTGCTGGCGCCCTTCGACACCACCAAGACGCGTCGCCGTGCTCAGCTTCAGGCCCTCCATGACATAGCGCCGCTCGGCGAGAGCCAGCCGTACTCTGCCTCGAGGGCAATCGAGCTGGAAAGCCTTGGCGTTCGCTCGAGCTCACGCCAATCCAGCGTGCCGTGGGAGGTCAAGGTAAAGGAGGTCTTGAGAGGAAAGGCACGCTCAGGATTGACGTTGGTGCCGGAAAGGCTGACCTCGTCGAGCAGCCATTCACTCTCTGCCGCCAGGTCGCGGTAGCGTACGGCACCGTTGCGGACCTGGACGTTGGCGATATTGAGCGCCACGGCCAGGTTGCTACCTTCCAGGCTCGGCCCGGCACTGGCCGGCGCCAGCGCCGACTCAGCCCCTCACGCCGTTCATCCAGGCGCTGGAGCAGGGGCTCCCAGTTGCCCTGCCCCTGCTCGTCTCGCACCAGCCGCAGTTGCATGCCGTCCAGGGTCAGGCCTTCGATGGCAATTTCGCCGCGCAACAGAGGGGCAAACGCCAGGCTGACTTCGGCCTTGTCAAAGGCCAGGAAGGGAGGTGCATCCGACGCCTGCTCGGGCAAGTGGCTCTCGACTCGCTCCACGCTTACCCCTAGGCGGGGGTAGAACGACCAGGCCAGCGGTCCGTTCAGCGTCAGCTCCATGCCGCTGTGCTCGCGAACCACATCGATCAGGCGCGGCTTGAAGTCCTCGGGATCGAGGAAGGTCGTGACGTAGACGACGGCGGCCACCACCGCCACGCCCAATACGCCAATGGCCGCCAGCAGGGTTTGCAAGAGTCGCTTCATGGTTTACCGCCTCCTTGCAGCGGTGGAGCCAGTTCGTAGTAACTTCCGGCGGCATGCATACGGTAGCCCAGCCGGGAAAGCAGCAACTGATCGGCCATCGGCAGTTGGGAGGCTGGCGCGCGCAAATCGAGGCCCCGATCCGCTGCGGCACTGCTGACCAATGCCAGCAGCCGGGAGCCCACACCGCGTCTTCGAGTGGTCTTGCGCACGCAGAGCTCCGATAGCCACCAGGCTTCGGCATCGGCACGCACCGCCACGGCGCCCAGCAGACGCTCATTGAAGCGTGCGCAGCCAAAGAAGTGGCCCGCCTCGAGATGGTGCTTGATGAAGTCATCCACCGGCACGGAGAGCCGCGCAACCGGCGCATCGGCATAGATGCGAGACAGGTCTTGCCGGTCCTGCGCATCCGATGCCCAGGCGGCGTGATCGACGATGTGAAGTGTAACCGGCATGGTGGATCTCCCTGGGCTGCGGCGCTGGGCCGCCGCTGTGATGGGCGCATTGTAGCGGATGGGGCGCTCGATTCTCTATAATGAACGGCCCCATGATGGCAAGCACCGCCTTGCCTGCCCGGTAGCCGAACGATCAGGGCCTTCCGGGCCCACCCATGCCGACGCGCGAAAGCGCGGGAGAGAGTCCGACATGTCCGAGCGTATCGCCACGGTAACCCGTGACACCCAGGAAACCCAGATCACGGTGACCGTCAATCTCGATGGCGAAGGCCGGCTGGCCTGCGAAACCGGCGTCCCCTTCCTCGACCACATGCTCGATCAGGTGGCGCGTCACGGCCTGGTCGATCTCGACATCAACGCAGTCGGCGATCTGCATATCGATGACCACCATACCGTAGAGGATCTCGGCATAACCCTTGGCCAGGCAGTCGCACAGGCAATCGGCGACAAGCGTGGCATTCGACGCTATGGCCACGCCTATGTGCCGCTGGACGAGGCGCTCTCCCGGGTCGTGATAGACTTCTCCGGCCGCCCCGGGCTGTACATGGACGTGGAATTCACCCGCGCCGCCATCGGCCGCCTGGACACCCAGTTGTTCTGGGAGTTCTTCCAGGGCTTCGTCAATCATGCCCGGGTCACGCTGCATATCGACAACCTGAAGGGCTTCAATGCCCACCATCAGGCGGAAACCATCTTCAAGGCCTTCGGTCGTGCGCTGCGCATGGCGGTTGAGCCGGACCCGCGCATGGCCGGCCAGATGCCGTCCACCAAGGGCTGTCTGTAGTTACGACGACCGAAAAACTGAGGAGCCTCCATGACCATTGCCGTCATCGATTACGGAATGGGCAATCTGCATTCGGTTGCCAAGGCGCTGGAGCACGTCACCCACGAGCATGTGATCATCACCCGGGATCCGCGCTGCATTCATGGCGCCACCCGGCTGGTACTGCCGGGCCAGGGCGCCATTCGCGACTGCATCGGCGAACTGGAAAGGACCGAGCTTCGCGGGCTCGTCCTGGAGCTGCTGGCCAACCAGAGCAAGCCACTGCTGGGTATCTGCGTCGGCCAGCAGATGCTGCTCGATCACAGCGAGGAGAACGGCGGCATTGCCTGCCTGGGCTTCCTCTCCGGCGAAGTTAAGCACTTCCCCACGGACATGCGCGATGCCAACGGGCAGCGTCTCAAGGTACCGCACATGGGCTGGAACCTGGTGCACCAGCATCACGACCATCCGCTGTGGAACGGCATCGACCAGGATGAGCACTTCTATTTCGTGCACAGCTATTACGCCGAGGCCAGTGACGACGCCACGGTGTTCGGTACCACCGAATATGGCCGTATCAATGCCCATGTGGCCATTGGTCGCGACGCCACCTTTGCCGTCCAGTTTCACCCGGAGAAGAGTTCACGGGCAGGGCTCAAGCTGCTGGAAAACTTCATCAACTGGGCGCCCTGAGGCGCAGCGGGGTAGCACCGGTCAACGAATGACGGTCCGCCGTGGCGCCCATCAGGCTCCCGTGGCCACGCACTTTGCCAGGCGCCCGGAGCCGAGCCGACTGATTACAGGCGCCCGGAGCCATACCAACAGATGACCAGGCGCCCGAGCTGCGCCAACCGAGGATACTGACATGCTGGTAATACCCGCCATCGATCTCAAGGACGGCAAGTGCGTGCGGCTGAAGCAGGGCCGCATGGATGAAGCCACCACCTACGGCGATGATCCCGTGGCCATGGCCGCGCGCTGGGTCGAGGCCGGGGCCCGCCGCCTGCACCTGGTCGACCTCAACGGGGCCTTCGAGGGCAAGCCGGTCAACGGCGAGGCAGTGACGGCCATCGCGCGGCGCTGGCCGGAACTGCCGATTCAGATCGGCGGCGGCATCCGCTCCGCCGATACCATCGAGCACTACCTCTCCGCCGGGGTTTCCTACGTGATCATCGGCACCAAGGCGGTCAAGGAGCCCGCCTTCGTCGGTGAGATGTGTCGCGCCTTCCCGGGCCATGTCATCGTCGGCCTCGATGCCCGTGACGGCTACGTCGCCACCGACGGCTGGGCCGAGGTCTCCAGCGTCAAGGCCACCGACCTGGCCAAGCGCTTCGCCGACGACGGGGTCTCCAGCATCGTCTACACCGACATCGCCCGCGACGGCATGATGAATGGCGTCAACGTCGAAGCCACCGCCCAGCTTGCCCGAGAGGGCGGCCTGCCGGTGATCGCCTCCGGTGGCGTGACGAACCTCGATGACCTGCGTGCACTGGTAGCGGCCGGTGAGCCGGGCATACTGGGCGCCATCACTGGTCGCGCAATCTACGAAGGCTCGCTGGACGTAGCGGCCGGCCAGCAGCTATGCGATGAACTCACAGCAGGGCTCGACCGAGCCGGGAGTTGAACAGATGGGCCTTTCCAAGCGTATCATCCCTTGTCTGGACGTCGATGCCGGCCGCGTGGTCAAGGGCGTCAACTTCATCGGCATCCGCGATGCCGGCGACCCGGTGGAGATCGCCCAGCGCTATAACCTTCAGGGTGCCGACGAGATCACCTTTCTCGATATCACGGCAAGTCACGAGGACCGCGACACCACCGTCGAAATGGTCGAGCGAATCGCTGGCGAGGTATTCATCCCGCTGACCGTGGGCGGAGGCATTCGCACCTGCGACGACATTCGTACCATGCTCAATGCCGGCGCCGACAAGGTCTCGATCAACACCGCCGCGGTGAACAATCCGGAATTCGTGCGCGAGGCCGCCGACCGCTTCGGCAGCCAGTGCATCGTGGTGGCCATCGATGCCAAGCGGGTCTCCGGCGAGGGCGAGCCGCCACGGTGGGAAATATTCACCCATGGCGGCCGCCGCCCCACTGGGCTGGACGCCGTGGAGTGGGCAAAGAAGATGGTGGCTTACGGCGCCGGAGAACTGCTGCTGACCAGCATGGATCGCGACGGCACCAAGATCGGCTTCGACCTGGGCGTGACCCGCGCCATCAGCGAGGCAGTGACGGTGCCTGTCATCGCCTCCGGCGGCGTCGGCAACCTGGACCACCTTGTGGAAGGCGTACTGGAAGGTGGCGCCGATGCGGTACTCGCTGCCAGTATTTTTCACTTTGGCGAATACACCATTCCTGAGGCAAAGCGCTACATGGCCGAACGCGGAATCGAAATGCGTCTCTAAGAAAACGCGCCCTGGAGAGTCATAGTGATAACGTTAGGGATGACAATGCCTCGTCTAGCCACCCTGTGTCTGGCGCTGGTTCTCCTGCTGCCCGTGAAGGCGGTCGCAACCGAACGGCATTCGATATGGCCCCCGCAGCTGGAGGTCAGCCATGTATTCTTGCAGACCAGCCTCTATACTCGCCATTTCAATCCCCAGCCAGACCACAACAACCATCAGGAGCTGATCAGCCTGGAGCTACACAATCCCCAGCGCTGGCTGGTCGGCGGCGCACGCTTTCTCAACTCCTTCGACCAGGAAGCCATCTACCTCTATGCCGGCCGTGAATTTCCCTTCTGGAAGCCGACCGGAAACGTCACCGTCAGGGCCAAGCTGAGCGCCGGTCTGCTGCATGGCTACCGGGGCGAGCACCAGGACAACATCCCCTTCAACCGCTATGGCACCGCCCCAGCGGCTTTGCCCAGCCTGGGAATTCAGTGGGGGCGCTTCGAGACGGACCTGATCGTCTTCGGCACCGCCGGCGCCATGATCATTGGCGGTATCCGCTTCTAAGCCAGCTCACTCCAACGACAGACCCAGATTACTAACCCCCCCGTTACGCCCCAGGCGACGCAGTGCCTTGAGGGCCTCCCGGTCGAGGCTCTCCTCGGCCGCCTCCAGCACCGCATCCTGGAATTCGGTCTCGTCCGCCATCAGCGGGTGCTCCCGTATCAGGACCGCCAGCCGCTGGGCATCCTCCTCTCCTTCGGTCAACTCGATGAAGGCACGCACACCGCCCTTGGAGACCCGGCTGACCTCCAGTACTGCATCGGGGGCCTCACCGCGCAGGGTATCCAGCAGCGCCGACAGTGCCACCACCGCCTCCAGCGCCCGGCGAACCCCGAAGCTATCGTCCACCGCCATCGGCTCCAGCTCGGCCAGCTTCTCGGCCTGGCGGTCGAAGTCGATGCGAGCCTCCCTCACCGCCAGCTGCTCCCATACCAGGTCGAGAATCGCTCTCAGGCCGGCAGGGTTGCCCTCACCGGTCGTCTGCGCGTAGAGCCCGTAGTTGGGCAGCAGCCGCTCGCACAGCGCCGCCATGAAGGCTTGCTGCTGGCGCGGCGAAAGGGCCTGAAGGCGCTGGTGAAAGCCGCTGGTTGGCTGACTCATGGATTCTCCCGGGAAAATGGTGGTCTGAGGGTGAGCGCAAGGAGCGACAGGGGGATCATGGCCACAGGACCTCACTGGCGACACGTCCACCGCCATCGAACAACACGCCTTCACAAACCAGCAGCGCGCGTTGTTCGATGGCGCCAGGGTGGTCGGCCAAGCGACGCGACGCCGTGATCACGCGAAACCAGGGCAGGTCATGTCCTTCCGGAAGGTCTCGCAGCGCCCTGGCCACCAGCCGTGGCGTACCGCCATCGGTCATCGCCGCGATGCGGCCATAGGTGGTGACACGACCTGCCGGTATCTCGGCGATGATCGTCAGTATCTGTTCCCGCAACGCCGGCTTCATGTACTCTTGCGCCCCCTGTCATGTTTCGTATTCCATCGATGGCGAGGTTCCCATGCATCTACACCTGCTTCAACACAGCCCTCACCACGGCCCCGCCCGTATTGCCGACTGGCTGGACAGCATGGGGCACAGCCATACGGTGTTTCATCTGTACGCCGGCGAGGCGCCCCCGGACCTGGCCGACTGCGATGCCCTGATCGTGCTCGATGGCGCCATGGATATCGAGGACGTCGCCGCCCATCCCTGGCTCAAGCGCGAGCGCAAACTGATCGCCCGGGCACTGGATGGCAACAAGCCCCTGCTGGGCATCGGCATGGGAGCCAGGCTGATCGCCGCGGAACTGGGTGCCACGGTGGGTCGAGGCACCTTTGCCGAAGTTGGCTGGCATGAGGTGACGCTGGCACCCGAGAGTCCTTTCGACCTGCCGGAACAGTTCACCGCCTTCATGTGGCATGGCGATGTCTTCGCCCTCCCCGACGATGCCCTGCCACTGGGCGGAAGCCCGGTCAGCCCCGTCCAGGCTTCGCCTGGGATGCGGGAAGAGCCCTTGGCCTGCTGTGCCATATCGAGGTGACCCGCGCCGGCGTGACCGAACTGCTGGACCGCGAGGAGCGGCCCAAAGGCAGCGAGTCGAGCCCTCACGTGCAGGCTCGCGAGGCGATCCTGGCCGATACGGCTCGCTTCGATCGGCTGGCACCGCTGCTTGATCGCCTGCTCAGCCAGTGGCTGCGCAGCACGCCCGCCTGAACGGAAATCAGGCTGGCTGCAGCCGCTCCGGGTCATGGCGCGGCGCTTCGGCAGACCAGGAGCGTGCGGCCGCCAGGCAGCTATCCCAGTCGCCCACGTGCAGGAAGCGCTGGGGGTCGCGGCGTTCCAGCTGATAGCGGTACATGGGGTCGTAGTATTCGGTCAGCAGGGGCGCCAGCCACGCCTCGTGGGCCTGGGTGTTGCCGCGCTCGTGCTCGCGGAAGGCCAAGGCCTGGAGCCTGGCGATACGTGCCAGGCGAGCGCTGCCCAGCCGTTTTTTCAGCCGCGAGAGAGCCGTGGCAAGCTGCTTGCGCATCAGCGTCCAGCCCAGCCATTCTCCGAACTGGTGACGGTAGATCGACCAGAGGTCGTCGATATAATCCTTCTGGATCTGACCGATACGCCAGTCCAGCGGCATCTCCACGCGCAGGCGCGGGGCTTGCTCCATGGCTTGCCAGAAGGAAAGCGGTACGCTGGCCGCGCCGATCTGGCGTGACTCGTCCTCCACCACCAGCGGGCCCTCCAGCGACAGCAGGCGCAGCCCATGGCGTGTTCGAAATCGATCTGAGAGGGCGCCGGCAGCGGGTGGCGACCAAAGGCGGACCCCTTGTGCCGGGCGCAGCCTCCAGGTCCAGTCCGTTGGGTAGCTGCTGAATGAGTGCCGTCTTGGCGCAGCCGGTAAGCCCGCCAACCACCAGCAGCGGCTGCTGGGCGGCGGCGTCGATGCGCGCACATAGCCCCTGCCGCATGGCCTTCCAGCCACCGCGGATGCGGGGTCGCTCCAGCCCTGTGTCGGCCAGCCACTGCTGGGCGATCTGCGAACGCAGCCCACCGCGAAAACAATAGACGACGGCCTCGGGCTGCGCTTGCAGCAGGGTGTGCCAGGCCGCCACCCGGGCGGCCTTGATGTCACCACTGACCAGCCGCTGGCCGAGATCGATGGCCGCCTGCTGGCCGCGCTCCTTGTACTCGATGCCGACCAGGCGACGCTCCTCGTCATCCATCAGCGGGAGGTTGACCGCGCCGGGCAGGCTGCCCTGGGAAAACTCGACCGGCGCGCGCACGTCGATCAGCACGCGCCCCTCGCGCAGCAGGGAGAGATCGGGCTCGACCAGCGACAGGCTCATCCGCGCACCTCAATCAATGCCGTCCCACCGGCGGGGATGATCTCACCGAACGGCACCAGCTCGATGCCATGGGCGCGACCAATGCGCTCCACGTCATCCTCCCAGGACGGGTGCACCGAGACCAGCAGGCCGCCAGAGGTCTGGGGATCACAGAGCCACTGCCAGTGCGGCTCATCCATCTCCTTGAGGGCGGCCCCCAGGGCCTCGCGGTTGCGCTGGGTACCCCCCGGCACGGCGCCACGGCGGCGATAGGCCTCGGCCTCGGCCAGTCGCGGCAGGCGCCGGAAGTTGATCCGCGCCGCCACACCGCTGGCGGTACACACTTCGGAAAGGTGACCGGCCAGGCCGAAGCCGGTCACATCGGTCATGGCGTGCACACCCTTTACCTTGCAAGGTCGATGCCAATCTGGTTGGCTTTCAGCATGGTTTCACGGGCCAGCGTCTGGTGCCCGGACTCCAGCAGGCCTTGCTTCTCCGCCGTGGTCAGGAAACCTACCCCCAGCGGCTTGGTCAGGAACAGCAGGTCGCCGACCTGCGCCCCCTTGTTGAGCTTCAAGTGCTCGAGGTCCACCAGCCCATTGACCGCCAGGCCGAAGATCGGCTCAGGGGCATCGATGGAGTGACCGCCCGCCAGGGCAAGGCCGAGCTCGCGGCACACCGACTGGGCGCCGGCCACCACGTCGCCGGCGATCTCCGGTCCCAGCTTGTCCAGCGGCCAGCCAAGAATGCCCAGGGCCAGTACCGGCGTACCACCCATGGCATAGACATCGCTGATGGCATTGGTGGCGGCGATGCGCCCGAAGTCGAAGGGATCGTCGACGATGGGCATGAAGAAGTCGGTGGTGGCAATCATGCCGCGACCATCACCCAGGTCGTAGACGGCCGCATCCTCGCGCCCCTGGTTGCCGACGAGCAACCGCTTGTGACCCGCACCCGGGCCAGCCTTGGCCAGAATGCTGTCGAGGACGTCAGGGGCGATCTTGCAGCCGCATCCGGCGCCATGGCTGTACTGGGTCAGGCGGATTGCACTCATCTCGTTCTCCTTGGCAGTTCATGACAACCATTCTATATCAGTAAGCTCCTGCTGCCTCACAGGGCCTCCAGAGCATCGGTCAGCTTGTCCACGGCAACGACCTCCATGCCTGCCGGGGCGCGCTTCGGCGCGTTGCCCCTGGGCACGATGGCCCGGGTGAAGCCGTGCTTGGCCGCCTCGACGATCCGCTCCTGCCCGCTGGGCACCGGGCGTATCTCGCCGGATAGCCCCACCTCCCCGAATACCACCAGCTCCCGGGGCAATGGACGATTCTGCAGGCTGGAGACCACCGCCAGCAGCACCGCCAGGTCCGCGCTGGTCTCCAGCACCTTGACCCCACCCACCACGTTGAGGAAAACATCCTGGTCGCCGGTAAACAGCCCGCCATGGCGATGCAGCACCGCCAGCAGCATGGCCAGGCGGTTCTGATCGAGGCCCACGGCCACCCGGCGCGGATTGCCCAGGGCCGACTCATCGAGCAGCGCCTGTACCTCTACCAGCAATGGTCGCGTCCCCTCCCACACCACCATGACCAGGCTGCCCGACGCCAGCGCCTCGCTCCGCGACAGAAAGATCGCACTGGGATTCTTCACTTCCTTGAGTCCATGTTCGAGCATGGCGAACACACCGAGCTCGTTGACCGCCCCGAAGCGATTCTTCTGTCCTCGCAGGGTACGGAAACGCGAGTCGGCACCGCCCTCGAGCAGCAGCGATGCATCAATCATGTGCTCGAGCACCTTGGGGCCCGCCAGCGATCCATCCTTGGTCACGTGGCCCACGAGCAGCAGCACAGTATTGCTCTGCTTGGCGAAGCGAGTCAGGGCAGCGGCCGACTCCCGCACCTGCGCTACCCCACCCGGGGCTGAGGCGATATCCTCCAGATGCATGGTCTGGATCGAATCGATGACCAGTATTTCCGGTCGCTCGCGCTCGGCGACGGCAAGCACGGTTTCGACGCTGGTTTCGGCCAGCATCTTGAGGCCACGTGTGGGTAACTGCAGGCGGTGAGCCCGCATCGCCACCTGGGAGAGCGATTCCTCGCCGGTGACATAGAGCACTTGTCGGGACTGGGCCAGCTTGCAGGCGGTCTGCAGCAGCAGGGTCGACTTGCCCGCCCCCGGATGCCCCCCCAACAGCACCGCCGAACCGGGCACCAGGCCGCCACCCAGCACACGATCGAATTCCTCGAAGGTGGAGGAGAGCCGCGGCACCTCGGAAAGGTCGACATTGCCCAGATCCACCACTTCCCGGGAAAGGTTTCCCGCATAGCCGCTGCGGCCGGAAGCACCCGACGTGGCCGCACCAGGACGGGCTGCCGATAACCTCACCTCACTCAGCGTATTCCACTCCTGGCAGCTCGAGCACTGGCCCTGCCACTTGCTGTATTCCGCGCCGCACTCGGTGCAAACAAAGGCGCTTTTCGCTTTGGCCATGCCGGCCCCTCTTCCAGATGACGGCACCATTCTAACAGGCGCCCGCAGGGCTGTGCCCAGACGCACGAAGGCGGCCACAAGGCCGCCTTCGATGTATAACGAACCTGCCGTGCTTACAGTCGCTGCAGCTGCAGGGCCTCGTTGTTCTGGAACCGGCGCCGCTGGGGGTCGATCAGCTCCAGCGTTCTCTCATCGATACGCAGGAAGTAGTAGATCTGCCCTTCACCATCGGGTGTCAGCTCATAGACCGTGGCATCGGGATCGACAGCGGTACCACCGAGTACTTCCCAGTTGCCGGCGTAATTCTCGTCCGGCGGATCCTGCGGGTGTTCGCGATAGCTGGCACGCAGCGTAAAGGTACGCTCTTCGAGGGAGGCCTGCTCATCACCCACGAGTCGCACATCCAGATCGATCCCTGCGCAGTTGCGGCAGGGTAGTGTGCCTTGGTAGGCCACTTCGGCGTCATCCATCGCCGGTTCGGCACGATCATCCATCGGGCCGGCTGCACAGCCGGCCAGGAAGGCCAGCATGGCCGAGCCAGCCAGCAGGGTCCTGATTTGCATTTTCTCACTCCTAACCTATGGGCTTGACGCCGTGAACTACGGCAGCCTGTCTCACAGCATAAACCCTCTCAGCTTCAGCAGACAGCCTCCGCCTAATAGGGCTCCCGGGAGATGTCTTCAAATGGCGCCAGGATAAACGTGCATGAACACCAGAGCCAGGACGATGGGCATTACCACCAGGCTTCCCAGGTTACCGATCAACACAAGAGAGGCCACCTTATGGGGCTCCTGCTTGTACTGCTCGGCCACCAGGTAGTTGAGCACAGCCGGTGGCAGGGCGGCAAACACCCAGAGCGATGCCGCTTGCAGCCCGGTCAGTTCCAGCCAGAGTATCATGGGTACCGCCAGGACCAGCCCCGAGAGCGGGCAGAGTACAGCGCCAAGCAGCCCGGTCTTCCAGTCGCCGAAGTCAATATCCAGCATGCGCACCCCCAGTGCGAACAGCATCAGGGGGATGCAGACACCTCCCAGCATATGCAGTGCCTCGAGCAGCCATCCAGGCAATGGCACCCCACCCAGATTGAACCCCAGGCCGGCGATGCTTGCCAGCACGATGGGCATACGCAGCAGTCGCCACAACGGTGTACGCGGACTGAGAATATAAAGCCCCACGGAGAAGTGCAGCAGCATCTCGACGATGAACAGCACGACCGCCGCTGGCAGGGCCGCCTCACCGAACGCCAGTACCAGCAGCGGGATCCCCATGTTCCCCGAGTTATTGAACATCATCGGTGGCAGGAAGGTCTTCGGCTCCAGCTTCAGCAGCTTGGCCACCGGCCACAGCACCAGGCCGGAACCCAGCACCACCACCGCCGCCGCCAATGCCAGTCCCGCATACTCCGCCAACGGTGCCTGTCGATCCGCCAGGACGGCGAACACCAGCATCGGCACGAAGATTTCCATATTGAGGGTATTGAGGCTACGGATATCGGGGGTGCGAAAACGCCCGTAGAGGGTGCCACAGCCTGCGATCAGGAATACCGGTAGCAGCGTGGCGATTATCTGTGCGGTCATCAAAGGGTTCCGGGTATTCGGTTTCGCTCTAGTGCGCCTAGGCTAGCACGCCAACGGCTTGCGCAGTCACGCCACTCGGGTCAACATGGGCTAAAGTTTCACGTCATCTAGCCAAGCGAGCGAGCATGAGCCAGTTATGGAGCCCCGCCGTGCGCGAGCTGACCCCCTATGTACCGGGAGAGCAGCCACGGGAACGCCTGATCAAGCTGAACACCAACGAGAACCCCTACCCGCCGGCTCCTGGAGTCGAAGCGGTGCTGCGTGAGTTCCCCGCCGATCACCTGCGCCTCTACCCGGACCCGGAGTCTCGTGCCTTGCGACAGGCCCTGGCTCGCGAATACGACGTCGAACCCGAGCAGGTCTTCGTCGGCAATGGATCGGATGAAGTCCTGGCACTGGCTTTCCAGGCCTTCTTCTGCCAGGACCGGCCCCTCGAGATGCCGGCCACTACCTACAGCTTCTATCCGGTATATTGCCGGCTGTATGGCATCGAACGACGCCCCCTTCCGCTGGATGACCAGTGGCGTGTCGACCTTGAGGCTTTCTCTTCGGATAGTGCCGGCGTCATCTTTGCCAACCCCAACGCGCCTACCGCCCATGGCCACTCCCGCGATGCCATTTCAGCGCTGCTGGCGCGCATCACCGAGTGCGTCGTGCTGGTCGATGAAGCCTATGTCGACTTCGGTGGCGAGAGCGTCGTTCCTCTGGTGACGAGCCACCCCAACCTGCTGGTGACAGGCACCTTTTCCAAATCACGCAGCCTGGCCGGCCTGCGCCTGGGCTATGCCATCGGCTCACGCGAACTGATCGAAGGCCTCGAGCGGGTCAAGGACTCTTTCAATTCCTATCCCATCGACAGTCTGGCCAGTGCCATCGGCATCGCCGCGCTCGAAGACCGCGAGCACTTCGACGCCTGCCGAGGGAAGGTGATCACGACCCGTGAACGCACCGTCAAGCGGTTGAAGGAACTGGGCTTCGAGACACTGCCCTCCCAGGCCAATTTCGTACTGGTGGAACACCACGACTTCGATGCCGCCCAGCTCTTCGTCGGACTGCGTGAACGGGGCATCCTGGTGCGCCATTTCAATACCGATGCACTACGCAACTTCCTGCGTATTTCCATCGGCACCGACGACGAGATGGACTCACTTATAGAGGCGCTGGAGACACTCTGCGACTAAGGCGAACAGGTCGCCGTCAGTCAACCACTTGCGGCCCCATCAAGAGCATCAGCGCCAACGATCGACAATACGCTGATAGTCGCCGCTCTCCTTGATGGCCTGGAACCCGGCGTCGAAATCTCGCAGCAGCCGCTCGGCGTCGGGGTTGGTCTTCAAGGCAACCACATATTCCCTGCTGGCGCCAAACTCGGGCAATTTGTCGAACTGCCCCTGCAGCCCCATCTCCTTTAGCACATAGTCCCAGTTCGTTTCGTAGCCGGCAAAGCCATCCAGGCGTCCTCGCTGCAGCATGCGAAAACCCTGCTTGATGCTATTGAGTGGATACTTTGATATCCCTTCCTGCTCGCCCCATTCATCACCGAAGTTGTAGCCACGCACCATGCCGATGGTCTTGCCCTCCAGCGAAGCCAGGCCCTGCCATTCGATCTCGGTGTCCTGGTTCACGTAGACCAGGAAGGCGGCATCGTTGACCGGTGCCTCGGAATAGGAAAAAACGGCCAACCTCTCCGTGTTCATGCCGGCCGGGTACAGCAAGTCGACGTTACCTTCTCTGAAACTCGCCATCGCCCGCGCCCAGTGTGTCATCACCAGCTCGATGGTATAGCCCTGGGCATGGAAGCTTTCCCGTACGATATCCCAGCTGTAGCCTTGGAAGCTGCCAGCATCGCTACCGGGGGGCACGACCACTTCCGAGAAGGGTGGAGCTCGACCGTCTGCGTAGAAGCCATAGGGAGGGTAATCGTAGAGTGTTGCGATCCGGACCCTTTTCTCTTCTGCTGCGTAGGAGGTTGCCCCTGCCACCAGGAAGAGAATTGCCAGGCAGAAAGTCGCCGGGATGCGCCCTCGTAGTCGTACCATAGCAACCCTCCCCGATTCACGATCGTGCCTGCAGCATAACCTCAAGCAGGACCAAGCATCAAAACGTAACAGAATATTTCTATAGTTTACACTTTCCAGAATGCCATGAAAAAACCCCGAGCTCTTTCGAACTCGGGGTTTTGGAATAAATGCCTGACGATGATCTGGCCGGCACTCCGGGACTCTCCATGGGGAGACCCCCAAACGGCGAAACCCAGCCTCTTTCGAAGCTGGGTTTCTGAATAAATGCCTGACGATGACCTACTCTCGCATGGGGAGACCCCACACTACCATCGGCGCTGAACGGTTTCACTGCTGAGTTCGGCATGGGATCAGGTGGTTCCCGAACGCTATGGTCGTCAGGCAAAACTGGTGGAATCATGCTGGCG
>NZ_AZQX01000146.1:0-30404 GCF_000568385.1 Halomonas sp. BC04 | reverse complement strand
CGACCCGCTGGCCGACGCCCGCCAGGCTGCGCCGCTGCGAGCCGCCGCCGGGCTTGAGAATGCCGGCGGCAAAGACGGGGGTGACAAAGATGGCGTAGAGGTAACTGACCACCAGGGTCAGCATCACCATTATCGGTATCGCCCGGGTGAAGTCGGCGGTATTGCCGCTGGAGAGCAGCAGCGGCACGAAGGCGGCCAGGGTGGTGCCGGTAGCCGCCAGCAGCGGCGCGGCTAGCTCCCGCACCGAATGCGATACGGCCTCCGTCGCCGAGAGCCCCCGGTCGCGATGCCACTGCAGGTTCTCCACCATGACAATGGCGTTGTCCACCAGCATGCCCAGCGCAATCACCATGCCGGCCACGGCGATCTGGTGCAGGATGCCGCCCCCCATGGCATAGATGGCCAGGGCCGAGAAGGTCACCAACGGCACGATCAACATCACCGCCAAGCCCAGCCTCAGGCCCATGGTCAGGAACAGCAGTACGCCGAGAATGGAAATGCCCAGCAGCAGCGAGAAACCGAGTTCGGCCAGCCGCTGCTCCACCCAGCGGGGCTGATAGAACATCTCCCTGATCTGCAGTGGCGCGTAGGCGGGACGCACCTCCTCGAGCAGGCTGCGCAGGGATTCGCCGAAACGGACGGCGTTGACTCGCTCGTTGGAAAGGATGATGCCCAACGCCACGGCGGGCTCGCCATCATGCCAGATGCGCTCGGTGGCGGGTTCCCGTGGCGACAGCCTGACGTCGGCCAGCTCACCCAGCGGTATGGCCTCGCCGCGCCGCGTGTGAATCGGCGTCATGGCCAGCTCTTCGAGGCTGGCAAACTCCGTCACGGGGTCGAGTACCACCGAGCGGCCGCCGCTGGAGAGACTCCCTCCCGCGGAGGTCAGGTTGCGGGCGGCCAGTTGATCGCCCAGCGCCCGGGCATCGAGGCCGGTCAGCTCCGCGAGTGCATCGTCCCAACTGACGACGACCTGCTGCCCGGGGTCGGCGAGCAGGTCGATGCGCGCAATCTCCTTGAGTCGAAACAGGTCGCGCCGCAGCCGCTCGGCCGCCTCGCGCAGCTCGAGCAGATCAGCGGAGCCGGTCACCGACAGGACGATGCCGTGGGCGTCGGAGTCCCGGTCGCTGATCTCGGCCTCCCCCGCTCCGTCAGGAAACTTCCGCGAGGCTCGATTCACCGCGATGCGGATCTGCTCCCAGGCGGCGTCGGTGTCATAGACATGCTCGTGCATCTCGATGTTGACATGCGCCACCCCCAACCGCGCCGTGCCGATAAGCTCGTTGACCTCCTCGACCTGGGCCAGCTCCTCTTCCAGCGCATTGAGGACCAGGCGCTCGACCTGTTCCGGCTCCGCGCCGGGATAGGGCACCAACACCTGGCCGAAGCGGTAGGGGAAAAAGGGGTCTTCCTGACGATCCATTGTCAGCCAGGCGGTCAGCCCGATCAGCGCCAGCAGTCCCGTCACGGTCAGCACCAGGCGCCTGTATTGCAGCGTGGCCAACAGCCACTTCATGGCAGCACCCGCACGGCATCGCCCTGCTGGAGGCGCCCCTGGCCCGCCACCACCACCCGGTCGCCGGGAGCGAGCGGAGCCTCGATCGTCACCCAGTCGTTCCCCAGCCTCCCCGGCGCCACCGGAACCCGTTGCACGGTCCCGTCATCGGTGAGGACAAGCACATAGGCACATGCCCCCCGGGGTCCTGCACCGCCGAAAGCGGCACCTGCAGCGATGGCGCCATGGGAACGGAAAGGTGTACCTGCACCGACTCCCCAGGGGACAGTCTCGACGTCGAATCGAGGGTGACCACCACCGGCACCAGCGTGGTATCGGCTCGTCCGACGCTGCTGATGTGCCCCGGGAAGCGGCCCTCATGCAATGCCGGCGATACCTGGGCCTCCATCCCTGCGTCCAGCCGGGCACCGAGCATCACGGGGACACGAATCGTCACTTCCACGCCATCGACACCGGACAGCGCCAGCACCGGCACACCGGCAGCCACGAAGTCGCCCGGCTCCATGAACAGGTCAGCCACATCGGCCGCGAAGGGAGCCCGCAGCGTCATCTCGTCGACCTGGGCCCGGGCTTCGGTACGGGAAGCCACCGCCTGCTCCCTGGCCTGGGCGGTGGCCTCTCGCTCCGACACCAGCCGGTCCAGCTCCTCCTGGGCGACCAGGTTGCGCTCACGCAGCGCCCGGGCCCGCTCAACATTCCTGCCCAGCCTGGCAAGATGCGCATCGAGCTCCCTCACCCGCCCCTCGGCCCCGACCAGGACTGGTGCCAGGGCGGGATTGTGCAGGCGAGCCAGGGGCTCACCCTCCTCGACTCGCTGACCACGCACCACGAGGCGCTCTCTGAGCACCCCGGCATGCAGGAAAGCCGGCGACACCCGATCCCTCGGGCGCACGATACCGGGGAAGCGAAGCCGCTCCTCGGCGGCACTGCTCCGCACCTCGCTGACACGCACGACGGCCCGGGTATCGACAGACCCATTGGCCGCCTGACTGGCGGCCGGTGCGCCGTCGCAGCCTCCCAGCAGTGTCAACAGCCCCAGCGCTGCCATTGCCATGCCCGCTTTTCGGCTATGTCTCATCTTGTTGATTTCCTTTTCGACAAACTGGCCGACCAGTCAATTATCGACGCAAAATAATCAGTCGCGGGGCAGGACGCCCTCCATGAAGACCTTCATGAAATCCTCGAGGAAAGCCTCGTCGGAGCCCATGCCCGGCCAATGTTGATGGTGGCACTTGGCCTCGAACCACTGGGTACAGGTCATCACGAAGACGGCGATTACATGGGTGGGATTGATATCCTGGCGCAACAAGCCTCGCATCTGGGTCTGGCGCACCCACTCGGCTCCCGCCCCGACGAGTTGGTTGTCGAGCGCGCTGCAGTGGCTGTCCCCCTCCAGGTGGGTCCAGGCAAATAGCCGCACGACACCAGGGTTGTCGCGCAGGAAGTAGAAGTAGGCTTCCACTGAGCTGCGAAGCAGCTCAGCGTTCGGCTCGCCGGCCTCCTCCAGCATCGCCATCTGGGCCGTGAAGTAACGTTCGAAGGCGCGATTCTTGACCGCCTCCCAGAGCCGCTCCTTGCTGCCGAAGTGGTGATGGATCAGGCTCTTGGTAACGCCCGCCGACCGCGCCAGCACACTCAGTTTGACAGCGGAGAAACCCTGCTCCACGAACAGGACCTCCGCCGCATCGAGAATGCGCAGGCGAGTCAGTTCGGGATCTCGTGTCGTCGCTGGTTTGTTCATGTTGGCAATGTAATACTAACTGGCCGACCGGTCAATACGCGTTCAAGCTTGGCGCTGTCTCCTGCGACGGGCGATGGTCGAAGCCCCACGACAAGATAAGGTATAATCTCCGCCCATTTGCGGCCCACTCAACCGAGAGCATCCATGACCGCCACCCCAGGCAAGGTGATCGTCGGCATGTCCGGCGGCGTCGACTCCTCCGTTTCCGCCCTGCTGCTGCTCGAGCAGGGGTATCAGGTCGAAGGCCTGTTCATGAAGAACTGGGACGAGGACGATGGCACCGAGTATTGCACCGCCAAGGCCGACCTGGCGGATGCCGAAGCCGTTTGTGAAAAGCTCGGCATCCGGCTGCATACCGCCAACTTCGCCGCCGAGTACTGGGACAACGTCTTCGAACACTTCCTGGCCGAGTACAAGGCCGGGCGGACCCCTAACCCGGATATCCTGTGTAACCGGGAAATCAAGTTCAAGGTGTTCCTCGAGTACGCCGAGATGCTCGGCGCCGAGAAAATCGCCACCGGTCACTATGTTCGTCAGGGGATCCGCAGCGGTCGCCCGCGGCTGCTCAAGGGCCTCGATGCCAACAAGGACCAGAGCTACTTCCTGCATGCCGTACCCGAGGCCGCCATCGCCCGCACCCTCTTCCCGGTGGGCGAACTGATGAAGCCCGAGGTGCGCGCCGTTGCCGAGCGCCACGGGCTTGCCACGGCGAAGAAGAAGGACTCCACCGGGATCTGCTTCATCGGTGAGCGACGCTTCCGCGACTTCCTGCAGCAGTACCTGCCGGCCCAGCCGGGTGTGATCGAAACCCCCGAGGGCCAGGTCATCGGGGAGCATATGGGCCTCATGTATTACACCCTCGGGCAGCGCCAGGGACTCGGCATCGGGGGGCTCGCCGACTACCCCGAGGAGCCCTGGTATGTGGCCGCCAAGGATCTGGAGCGTAACGTGCTGGTCGCCGTGCAGGGCAAGCACCATCCGCTGCTGTACAGCGACAGCCTGGCTACCGAAGCGATGGACTGGGTGGCCGGCGAGCCTCCGGCAAGAGCAGGATGCTATACCGCCAAGACCCGCTACCGGCAGACCGATGTGCCCTGCCGGATGCAAACCCTCGCCGACGGTGGCGTGGAGGTGCATTTCGACGACCCTCAGCGTGCCGTCACCCCAGGCCAATCACTGGTGCTCTACGACGGCGACATCTGCCTCGGCGGCGGCGTGATCCGCGCCACCTGGAAAGCCACGGAGCCAGCCGCATGACCGCAACCCCGATCCACCGAATCCCGGATTCACCCACCGCTCGCCAGGCCCTGGCCCTGGCCGGCGTGTTCCAGGCCGCCAGCCTGGTCGATGAACTGGCGCGTACCGGCCAGGTGGAGCCGCGTGCCTGGGAAACCCTGATTCGCGCCACCCTGGATACCAACCCCGACAGTTTCGAGGCCATCTATGGCGGCCACCCCAACAACCTTCGGCGCGGCCTCGACGTGCTGGAAGCGGTGGTGGGGCGAAAGCAGTCCAACCCGGTGGTGCTGCGCTACGGCTTTACCCTGCTGCTGCTGATGAACAAGCTACGCCAGGATGACGACATGATGGCGGGACTGGGCCAGCGCCTGACTCGCATTCAGGGCCAGGCCGAGCACTTCGGTGCCACCCACGAGAATGTCATCGCCAGCCTCGGCGAGGCCTATCAGGAAACGCTCTCGACGCTGAAAACCCGCATCGTGGTGCAGGGCGACCCCTCCCTGCTGCAGAGCCGCATGATGCCCGAACGGGTTCGCGCCATCCTCCTCGCCGGCATTCGTTTCGCCCTGCTCTGGCACCAGCAGGGCGGGCGGCGCTGGAAGCTGGTTTTCCAGCGCGGCGCCCTGAAGAACACCTTGGATCAACTGGGCTGACCACCCACTCCCCTCTCCTTTACCACCGTACCGGAAACCCAACCATGCAAGCCGCTCCCCTGCCCCTCTCAGCACTCACCGCCCTCTCACCCGTCGACGGCCGTTACGGCAGCAAGGCCGAGGTACTGCGCGAACACTTCAGCGAGTTCGGCCTGATCCGCGCCCGGGTCGTCGTCGAGGTCCGCTGGCTCCAGCGCCTGGCCGAGCAGCCCGGGATCACCGAGGTGCCGCCACTCTCCGCGGAAGCCACCGCCTTCCTCGACAGCCTGCTGCGCAACTTCTCCCTGGAGGACGCCGAGCGCATCAAGACCATCGAGCGCACCACCAACCACGACGTCAAGGCGGTGGAGTACTTCATCAAGGAGAAGATCGAAAGCCAGCCGGAGCTGCATGCCGTCACCGAGTTCGTGCACTTCGCCTGCACCAGCGAAGACATCAACAACCTCTCCTACGGGGTCATGCTCACCGACGGACTGAAGAGCCTGCTGCCGGTGATGCACCAGGTCGCCGACGAGGTGGCTCGCCTGGCCCATGAGCACGCCGCCCAGCCGATGCTCTCGCGCACCCACGGCCAGACGGCAAGCCCGACGACCCTGGGCAAGGAGATGGCCAACGTCGCCTATCGCTTGCGCCGCCAGCTCAAGCAGATCGAGAGCGTCGAGATCCTGGGCAAGATCAATGGCGCGGTAGGCAACTACAACGCCCACCTGGCCACCTACCCGGAGGTGGACTGGGAGTCCAACGCCCGCACCTTCGTCGAGGGGCTGGGCCTGACCTTCAACCCCTACACCACCCAGATCGAGCCCCACGACTACATCGCCGAGCTGTTCGATGCGGTGTGCCGTTTCAATACCATCCTGATCGACTTCGACCGCGACGTCTGGGGCTACATCTCGCTGGGCTACTTCAAGCAGCGCACCGTGGAGGGCGAGATCGGCTCCTCGACCATGCCCCACAAGGTCAACCCCATCGACTTCGAGAACTCCGAGGGCAACCTGGGCCTGGCCAACGCCGTACTCGGCCACCTGGCCCAGAAACTGCCGATCTCGCGCTGGCAGCGCGACCTCACCGACTCCACGGTGCTGCGCAATCTCGGGGTGGGCCTGGCCTATGGGTTGATCGCCTACCAGGCGGCACTCAAGGGCATCTCCAAGCTCGAGGCCAACCCGGCGCGCCTGGCCGAGGATCTCGACGCCAGCTGGGAGGTCCTCGCCGAACCGATCCAGACGGTGATGCGCCGCTACGGCATCGAGAAGCCCTACGAGAAGCTCAAGGAGCTGACCCGGGGCAAGCGGATCGACCAGGCCGGCTTTTCCGCCTTCATCGATACGCTGGAACTGCCGGCCGAGGTCAAGCGCGAGCTCAAGGCGCTGACGCCGGGTACCTACATCGGCAACGCCGAGGAACAGGCCAGAAGGCTCTGAGGCAGCTGCAACATTTTATCGGAGACGAGCGGTGGTCAAACTCAACAGGATCTACACCCGCACCGGCGACAAGGGTGACACCGGTCTCGGCGACGGCAGTCGCGTGGTCAAGCACGACCGCCGCGTGGAAGCCTTCGGCACGGTGGACGAGGCCAACGCCTCCCTTGGCCTGGCCCAGCTGCACGCCCAGGGCGAGCTGCAAGCGGTGCTGGCCACCGTGCAGAACGACCTGTTCGACGTGGGTGCCGACCTCTGCACCCCGGAACAGGAAGACCCCAAGTACCCGCCCCTTCGGGTCACCGCAAGCCAGGTGGAGTACCTGGAGCGGCAGATCGATACCATGAACGGCGATCTCGCCAGCCTGCGCTCGTTCATCCTGCCCGGGGGAACTCCGCTGGCCGCCCATCTCCACCTGGCCCGCACCATCGCCCGCCGCGCCGAGCGCCTGGTGACACAGCTGATGGTCGACCAGCCGGTGAATCCGGAGGTACTGCGCTACCTGAACCGTCTTTCCGACCTGCTGTTCGTAGCGGCCCGCAAGGCCAATGACAATGGGGCGGGCGACGTGCTGTGGGTACCCGGTGCCAACCGATGAGCTTTCTCGAGGAAAACAGCATGGCGAGTGACACGCCCCTTACCCTGCTTGGCGGCCTCTCCGCCGCCGAGTTCCTGCGTGACTATTGGCAGCGTAGGCCGCTGCTGATCCGCGGCGCCTTTCCCGACATTGAATGCCCGCTGGAGCCCGACGAGCTTGCCGGCCTCGCCTGCGAGGAGGGCGTCGAGGCCCGCCTGGTGGAGGAGCACGGCGCCGACGGCCCCTGGCAGGTGAGCCACGGCCCATTCGACGAGACTACCTTCTCGCGGCTCCCCGAGCGCAACTGGACACTGCTGGTGCAGGCGGTGGACCACTTCGTCCCCGAAGTGGCCGAACTGCTCGAGCACTTCGACTTCCTGCCGCGCTGGCGCCTCGACGACATCATGATCAGCTACGCCCCGCCGGGGGGCAGCGTCGGCCCCCACGTGGACCAGTATGATGTCTTCCTGCTCCAGGGCAGCGGGCAGCGACGCTGGCAACTGGGCGGTAAGGTCACCGACGATGCCCCCATCCTCGACGGCATCGACCTGCGCATTCTCGAGCGCTTCTCGGTGGAGGCCGGCGCCGACTGGATGCTGGAGCCCGGCGACATGCTCTATCTGCCGCCGGCCTGGGCCCACCATGGGGTCAGTGAATCCGATGACTGCATGACCCTCTCGGTGGGCTTTCGCGCCCCCTCGGCGGACGAGGCGGTCACCTCCTTTGCCGACTATCTGGGGGAACAGCTGCCTGCATCACTGCGCTATTCGGATGCGGGAATGAGCCCTCCCGTCGACCCGACGGAACTCGACGATGCCGCCGTCGCCCGCATGCGAGCGCTGATTCTCGACACCCTCGACGACCCGGCTCAGCTGGCACAGTGGTTCGGTCGTGTCATGACGCAGCCCAAGTACGTCGACCAGCTCGTGCCCAACGAGGAGCCCACCCAGGTCGAGGAGCTTGTTGCTGCGCTACAAGAAGGCGAGGAACTGGTTCGCAGTCCCGGCTCTCGCTTCGCCTGGCGGAAAGACGGCGACCGGACAACGCTCTTTGTCGACGGCGACGGGATCGACTGCCCCCTGCCGCTGGCACGCGCCCTGGCCGACATCACGCCCATCGGTGCCGACCTGCTTGAGCTAGAGGGTGCAGCCGACCTGCTCGTCGCCCTGGTCGACGCGGGCAGCCTCGGCTGGGCGGAGGAATACGAGGAGGAACAATAGCATGGCCAATATCGAGATCCTGGATGGCAGCTGGGACCAGCTGGGCGAGGTCGCCTCCGAGATACGAAGGGTGGTGTTCATCGAGGAACAGCAGGTGCCGCTGGAGGAGGAGTGGGACGGGCGTGACGGCGACTGCCGCCACTTCCTCGCCCTGCGCCATGACATGCCGCTGGGCACCGCCAGGCTACTACCCGACGGGCATATCGGCCGCGTCGCCGTGCTGAACGAGGCACGCGGGCTTGGTATCGGCGTGGCGCTGATGGAAGCCGCCATCGAAGCGGCTCGCCACCTGGGCCATGACCAGGTAGAGCTTGCCGCCCAGACCCACGCCCTCGAGTTCTATGAGCGCCTCGGCTTTACCGCCTTCGGTGACGAATTCATGGATGCCGGCATTCCGCATCGCAACATGCGCCTGGCACTTCGCTGACCTCTTCATACCGGCCGGGTATACGGCCGGAATTCGACTACAGGAATCGCCCCCTCCCTGTGGGTCTTGTAGTCGAGTTACAACCCTTCCTCCCCCCAAGTGTCAATTGCGAAACCCCCGGCTCAAGGCGCATAGTGGTACCAGGACGAAATTAAAACGAACGTTCGGTAATCGCCAATCCATGGCTAAGCCAACAGGCGTTTGTATTTCGTGACCGGTTCGACCAAGGCCGTAGAGACTTCTCTCCTCCCCTGGTAGAACCTGACATTACTTCGCAGTTGCAGCATACCCCGGCTTCCCCGGCGAGATGCCGCAAGCGAGCGATCGACAAGGCAGCGATACGCCTCATACGGCAGTCGAGGCCGATCACTACACCTCTGATCGGAAGGATGGTACCCATGTCCTACAAAGACGACATCAAGGCTCTGGCTCAACTGCGCGAAGCCCAGCAGGGCAAGTGGGCGAGCATCAGCCCCGAGAACGTGGCCCGGATGCGTGCTCAGAACCGTTTCCAGACCGGCCTGGACATCGCCCGCTACACCGCCAAGATCATGCGCGAGGACATGGCCGCCTATGACGCCGACACCGCCCAGTACACCCAGTCCCTGGGCTGCTGGCACGGCTTCATCGGCCAGCAGAAGCTGATCTCCATCAAGAAGCACTTCGGCACCACCAAGCGCCGCTATCTCTACCTTTCTGGCTGGATGGTCGCCGCCCTGCGCAGCGAGTTTGGTCCGCTGCCCGACCAGTCCATGCACGAGAAGACCACCGTGTCAGGCCTGATCGAAGAGCTCTATACTTTCCTGCGTCAGGCTGATGCCTGGGAGCTCAACCACCTGTTCCGCGATCTGGAAGAGGCCCAGAAGGCCGGCGACAACGCCAAGGCCGAAGAACTGATCGCCAAGATCGACAACTACGAGACCCACGTGGTGCCGATCATCGCTGACATCGACGCCGGTTTCGGCAATGCCGAGGCCACCTACCTGCTGGCCAAGCAGATGATCGAGGCCGGTGCCTGCTGCATCCAGATCGAGAACCAGGTCTCCGACGAGAAGCAGTGCGGCCACCAGGCCGGCAAGGTCACCGTGCCCCACGAAGACTTCCTGGCCAAGATCAACGCCGTGCGTTATGCCTTCCTGGAGCTGGGCGTCGAGGACGGCGTCATCGTCGCCCGCACTGACTCCCTGGGTGCCGGCCTGACCCAGAAGATCGCCGTGACCAAGGAGCCGGGCGACCTGGGCGACCAGTACAACAGCTTCCTGGACGGCGAGGAGATCACCAGCGCCTCCGACATCAACAACGGTGACGTGGTCATCAAGCAGAACGGCAAGCTGGTCAAGGTCAAGCGCCTGGCCTCCGGCCTCTACGAGTTCAAGCCGGGCACCGGTGAAGACCGCGTGGTGCTGGACTGCATCACCAGCCTGCAGAACGGCGCCGACCTGCTGTGGATCGAGACCGAGAAGCCCCACGTCGGCCAGATCGCCGCCATGGTCAACCGTATCCGTGCGGAAGTGCCGGATGCCAAGCTGGTCTACAACAACTCGCCCTCCTTCAACTGGACCCTGAACTTCCGCCAGCAGGTATTCGATGCCTGGGAGAAGGAAGGCAAGGACCTGTCGGCCTACGACCGCGCCAACCTGATGAGCGCCGAGTACGACGACACCGAGCTTGGCAAGCTGGCCGACGAATGGACACGCAACTTCCAGCGCGACGCCGCGCGGGAAGCCGGCATCTTCCATCACCTGATCACGCTGCCGACCTATCACACCGCGGCCCTGTCCACCGACAACCTGGCCAAGGGTTACTTTGGCGACGAAGGCATGCTGGCCTACGTGGCGGGCGTACAGCGCCGCGAGATCCGCGAGGGCATCGCCACCGTCAAGCACCAGGACATGGCCGGCTCCAACATCGGCGACGACCACAAGGAGTTCTTCCACGGCGAAGCAGCACTGAAGGCCGGCGGCGAGGACAACACCATGAATCAGTTCAGCTGATACTCATTTGCAGTAGAATGACTGGAACCCTTGGGAGGCCTCGCGCCTCCCTTTTTTTGTGGCGACCGCACCTGCCTGGCGACTACTCTTCATTACATCAGGCAAACTTGCACATTGTTTGACCGCTTCTTCTCTACACTGCAAGGCACTAGGGCAGCTCATGCTGGTCAAAAGCAAAATGACTGGTTAAGCTAGTTACCAAACAGCGTTTCCATAGCATAGCGGTATCGACAGCGGGCAGGACGGCCCGACCGATGTTGCCCAGGAGGTTTTTCCATGAAGCGTTTTCTTCCCGTACTGGCCCTTGGCGTATTGACCCTGGCCGGTTGCGCCAACACCGCCCCCATGGGTGGCGATGTTTACCGTGGCAGCCAGGCACAGACCAGCCAGACCGTGACATTCGGGACCATTACCGCCCTGCGCCAGGTCCAGATTCAGGCAGACAGCCGTCTGGGCGGGGCCATCGGAACCGGTGGCGGCGCCGTGATCGGTGGCCTGCTGGGCAGCCAGGTAGGCGGGGGCTCCGGCCGACAGCTCGCCACCGTTGCCGGCGCTCTTGGCGGTGCCGTGGCAGGTACCGCGGTTGAGGAGTCCGCCAACCGGGTCCGCGCCTGGGAGATGGAGATCCGTCGTGATGATGGCCAGAACATCGTCGTGGTGCAAAAGGCCGATCGCCAGTTCCAGACCGGCCAGCGCGTGCGCATGATCGGCAGCGGTGCCAACATCAGCGTGGCGCCCTACTGATCGAGGCAAGGCTCGGAAGCCGATGGCGACATCGGCTCCCGAACATCGGTACGCAAGCAGAAGGCCCGTGGCATTTGCCACGGGCCTTCTGTCTTACGACATGCGGTCAATCGGCTCGGCTCAGTGGAAGTTGGCCCGACTCATTGCCCAGCAGACGACTTTCCTGGCGATCAGTGCCAGGATCGCAATCACGATCACCGTCAGCAGCATGTCGACCGGGCGTACCAGGGTGGTGGCACCCAGGATCGCAAGCGCCACGCTCCAGACCCAGCGGTTATCGTCACCGCTCTTGATGATCCGCGGCAGCACCTTGTCCAGGCCAGCACTGACGGAGGCATCCCACTGCTTGATACTGAAGAACAGGATGAGGGCAAAGGCGATCAGCCAGATCACGATTTCGGTCATGGGAAATGCTCCATGTAACGGTTGGGGTAGGGTCCAAAAAAAGGAATCCCGCTAGGGTAGCCTCGGCGCATCGGGCACGCAACCACGCCAAAAGACGTGAATGGCGTTCAGGATAGTGAGAAACAACCTGAAAATTGCCCCGCCCCCCTGACAGCCTGGGGATGGCACGTTACCATGGTTTCTACATGCACTCACCGAAAGGCTAATCAATGCAGATAGCGCAAAACTCTGTTGTCGCGTTCCACTATACCCTGACCAATGATGCAGGTGAGGTGCTGGACAGCTCTGAAGGCCGCGATCCGCTGACGTATCTCCATGGGGCCGGCAATATCATTCCCGGACTAGAGAAGGAGCTGGAGGGTCGCGAGAGCGGCGAGAAGCTCAATGTCACCGTTGCCCCGGAAGAAGGCTATGGCGAAGTGCAACCGCAGCTGGTTCAGGAAGTGCCGCGTGACGCCTTCCAGGGTGTCGAGGCCGTGGAGCCTGGCATGCAGTTCCAGGCCCAGACCCAGGGCGGCCCGCTGATGGTCACCGTGACCAAGATCGAAGGCGATACCGTCACCGTCGATGGCAACCACCCGCTGGCCGGCCAGAAGCTGAACTTCGACGTCGAGATTGCCGACGTGCGTGAAGCCAGCCAGGAAGAGATCGAGCACGGTCACGTGCATGGCGAAGGTGGAGTCGAGCACTAAGCCGACCACACTAGCGTACGCTAATTACGCAGCCTTGCAGACAGCGAAGGGGCAGCCACACGGCTGCCCCTTCGTCATTTCGGGCCGCGTGATTGGCCGAGCGCCGCGAGGGTATGGTAGCCGCCCCATAGCCGCGTGGCGGTCGTCACCAGGCACGCTACGGCAAAGAGCGTGGCCAGCAGCGCAAAGTGCGCCGGAAAGAGGCAGAAGAGAACGAAGGCGATAATGGTCTCCGTACCTTCGGTCAACCCATGCAGGTAGTAGAAGGCCTTCTGCTGGAACCTCGGTCGCGACAGGCCATGGTGAGTCGCCATGATGGCGAAGGCCAGGAATGAGGTTCCGGTGCCGATGAAGGCGAACAGGAGAAAAGCCGCCGCCAGCGCATTGGCCTGCGAGTCGACCAGGGCAAACCCCAGCACCACGGCGGCGTAGAAAACGAAGTCCAGACCGATATCGAGAAACCCGCCGGCATCGCTGGCTTGTCCCGTCAGCCGCGCCAGGCACCGTCCAGCCCATCCCCCAGCCGATTGAGCAATATGGCCACCAGCGCCAGCAGGTACAATTCCAGGACCAGCAACGGCAACGCCAGCATGCCGATCAGAAAAGCCCAGAGCGTCACCCGGTCGGGATGAATCCGGCGACGCTCCAACCCGGCGGCCAGGCGATTCAAGGGTCCCTGGGTCAAAGGCATGGTCCAGCGGTCCAGCATCTCAGCTCCTCATGTCCCGTGTTTTTGCCTCAGCCTGCCCTGATGCCGTCGGCGTTCGCGCGTCCGCGCCCCGCCGCCAGGCAAAGTAGCGTTCGAGCCAGCCCAGGACCCGCTCAGGCTTGTGGGCATTCTTCCACACCCCGGCACTGGCCTTGGCCGCCTCCGACCAGGTGGGATAGGGATGCACCGTCCCCAGCAGCTTGTTCAACCCGATGCCGTGGGTCATCGCCAGGGTGAATTCCGCCAGCAGTTCGCCGGCGCCGTGTCCCACCACCGTCGCCCCCAGGATACGATCCTTGCCCGGCACCGTGAGCACCTTGACGAAGCCTTCCGTCAAGCCTTCGGTAATGGCCCGATCCAGTTCGGAGAGCTCATAGCGGGTCACCTCGAACTCGATGCCCTGGGCCCTCGCCTCCCTCTCGCTGAGCCCGACCCTGGCCACCTCCGGATCGGTATAGGTGACCGCCGGCAGCGCCCGGTAGCTGACCCGGAAGCGCTTGAATTCACCGAACAGGGCGTTGACCGTGGCGTGCCAGGCCTGGTGGGCACTGGCATGGGTCAACTGGAAGGGGCCGGCCACGTCGCCGCAGGCCCAGACATTGGGCAGCACGCTCTGCAGCGTGGCATCTACTGCCAGGGTGCCATCCTTGCGGGTCTCCACCCCCAGCGTCTCAAGTCCCATCCAGACACATTGGCCACGCGCCCCACCGCCACCAGGAGTCGGTCGAAGTCGATACGCTCGGTCAGCGTCTCCCCTGACGGGCTCTCGTGCTCGACGACCAGCGCATGCCCACCTTCCCGGCCGGCACCCGCCTCCACTCGAACGGCCCGGGTATCGAGCCACAGCGAGAGGCCTTCGGTTTCGAGCCGTTGACGCAGTGCCGTTGCGGTATCGACGTCTTCCCTCGGCAGCAGCTGGCTACCCATCTCGACCAGGCTCACCCGGCTTCCCAGCCGGGCAAAACTCTGCCCCAGCTCACAGCCGATGGGGCCACCCCCCAGCACGACCAGCCGGCCGGGCAAGGTCTCCAGCTGCCAAAGGCTATCCGATGTCAGCACCTCGATATCATCGAGTCCCGGGAGGTCGGGCACACGGGGGCGGGCACCGCTGGCGATGATCACATGGCGGGTCGTGAGCACGCGCTCACCCTCCTCGCCAATAACACGTACTCGCCAGGGGTCCACCAGGCAGGCCTCGCCGGCGACCACCTCCACCCCCAGCCCCTCGTAGCGTTCACGGCTGTCGTGGGGCTCCACCTCGCGAACCGCACGGTGAACATGCCCCATCACCTGGGAGAAATCCACCCGTGGCTCTCCCGCATGAATGCCATAACGGGCAGACCCACGCACTTCGCTGGCGACACGCGCCGCACGGATCAACGCCTTGGAAGGCACGCAGCCGGTATTGAGGCAGTCGCCGCCCAGCTTGTCGCGCTCCACCAGGACGACCCGAGCCTTGACCGCCGCCGCGATGTAGCTGGCCACCAGGCCCGCCGAGCCGCCGCCGATCACCACGATGTCGTGGTCAAAGCGAGCCGGGCGGCCATAGCGGCTCGCCAGTCGACGACGCTTGCCAATGGCCACCAGGCCACGTGCCAGCCAGGGGAAGAGGCCGATGAGCACGAAGGAGCCGATCAATCCCGGCGAGAGGATGCCGGAGAGGCTCTCCAGATTGCCCAGCTCACGGCCGGCATTCACGAATACCGCCGTACCCGGCAACATGCCCAGCTGGCTGACCCAGTAGAAGGTCCACAACCGCATCCGCGTCAGCCCCATCACAAGATTGATGACGAAGAAGGGAAACAGGGGAATCAGGCGCAACGTGAACAGATAGAAGGCGCCCTCCCGTCGAATGCCGGCATTGATGCGCTCGAGCTGCGGGGCGAAGCGTTTTTCCAGCGGCCCACGGGCCAGGGACCTGGCGAGCGCCGCCGCCAGGGTGGCTCCGATGGTGCTGGCGAAGGAGATGATCAGCAGGCCCCAGCCGAGGCCGAAGAGCGCACCGCCGAGCACCGTCAGCAGGGTGGCCCCCGGCAACGAGAGTCCCGCCATCACCACATAGAGGACGAAGAAGCCCCCGATGACCGTGACAGGCTCATCGGCCAGCCACGCATGGAAGCGGGCCTGTTCGGCCTTGAGATTCTCCAGGGTCAGGAAGTCAGCTGCCCCACTGAGGAAAAAGGCCCCTATCGCCAAGGCGATCACTGCCACCAATATCAGACGTCGCTTTACCACCAGCTCCACTCCCTTGATTCTTCGAGTCGTTGTACCGCGTCGTACGGTCCTCTTGCGTCGGCGCTCGTCCGCTATCCTTACACGGCTCCTGCACGATCCGGTAATCTCGTGGTAGACGGAACCCCGACCGTGAGCGCACCCTCTAAGACTGACTTCCCCCTGCAACAGCGAGTGCACCTTATGAAAATGCCTCTGCGGTTCCCCTGGCTGATTCCCGCGCTACTGCCGCTGGCTATGGTCAGCCCCGCCCTGGGCGATGACGCCGAGGCAACCGCCACGGCCGTGTTCGGCGGTGGCTGCTTCTGGTGCGTCGAGGAGGCCTTCGACAAGGTGGAGGGCGTCGTTGCGACCACGTCCGGCTTCAGCGGTGGCGATGTGGAAAACCCGACCTATGAGCAGGTGGTTGCCGGCGGCACCGGTCACGCCGAGGTGGTGAAGGTGGAGTATGAGCCCGAGCAGGTCGACTACGCGACCCTGCTGCATGTGTTCTGGCGCAACATCGACCCCTTTGCGGTGGATCGCCAGTTCTGCGACCGGGGGGAAGCCTACCGCAGCGCCATCTTCTATGGCAGCGAGGCGGAACGCGAGCTCGCCGAGAGCACCCGCGACGAACTGGCCGAACGGTTCGAGCGCGACATCGCCACCGAGATCGCCGCCTTCGAGGCATTCTATCCGGCCGAGGAGTACCATCAGGGCTACTATCTCAAGAATCCGGTGCGCTACCAGTACTACAAGGCCGCCTGCGGCCGTGAGCGGCGCCTGGAAGAGGTCTGGGGCGCTGAGGCCGGCGGCCTGAGCCAGCCCTGAGGCAAGGAATCCAGCGCCAGGCAGCCCTGTGGGCGATTCAGCCGGCGGCCCCGATGGGCTGCGCCATGCGCTCCCGACGCCAGAGCCAGACAGCGATACCCAGGGTCACGCCGAGCAGCATCCAGGAGCCCAGCACGACCCCAGGCCAGCCCGCGTATTGCCAGAAGGGTTCCAGCCAGGCGCTCCCCAGGCTGGCCCCCACGTAATAGAAGACCAGGTAGAGGGCAGAGGCGCTTCCCCGGGCCTTCTCCGCGTGCCGGCTGACCCAGCTCGAGGCCATGGAGTGGGCCAGGAAGAAGCCTACGGCGTTGATCGTCAACCCGACAATGATCCAGAGCAGCGACTGCGACAGTGTGACCAGCGTTCCCCCAAGCAGGATCAGGATGCCCAGCACCATGCACAGCGGCTGGCCCAGGTGGCCGGCCAACCGGCCCGACAGCATGGCGCTCAGGGTACCACCCAGGTAGGTCAGGAAGATCATGCCCAGCAGACGGGCGCCCAGGCCGAACGGCTCGTCGGCCAGGCGAAAAGTGATGTAGCTGTACTGGTTGATGAAGATCAGGAAGTTGATACCACCGAGCAGGTAGGCCGCCAGCAGCAGCGGGTGGCGCAGATGCCCCGCGATGTCTATCACTGCGCCGCGCAGCTCGAAGCGCCGGGGCGTGAAGGCCCGAGCCTTCGGCAGCAGTTTCCAGAACAGGGCGACGCCGACCAGGGTGAGCAGGCCCACGGACAGAAATCCCGCGCTGGCACCGCCCAGCTCCCCCGCACCCACCGCCGATCAGGCGACCACCGATGCCCCCCAGGGTGTTGGCGCCGATATAGAGCCCCACCGCCGAGAGCAGTGCAGGACGATCGAACTCGTCACCCATCCAGGCAATGGCCACCGCCGGAAGCCCACCGAGCAGGAACCCCTGAAGCGCGCGCAGCACCAGCAGACTCTCGAAATTTGGGGCAAAGGCCAGTGCCAGCGAGCAGAGGCCCGTCAGCAGCAGCGTCACCCGCATGATGGTGTCGCGGCCGATGGCGTCAGACAGCGGCCCAAAGACCAGCAGCGCACCCGCCAGGGCCAGCGTGGATACCGACATGGTCAAGCTGATGCCCAGCGTAGAGACGCCATAGGCCTCCCGCAGCTCCGGCAGCAACGGCTGGGGGGCATAGAGGTTGACGAAGACCAGAAAGGAGCCCAGGCAGAGCGCAAGGGTGGCGCGCCACCAGGCGGGAGTACGTGCGGTTATCATGCGATTTCCTGCGGCGATGGCTTGCGGGTCATGATCGCTTGCGGCCTACAATAAGACAAACAGAAGAAAATGATAACTTCCATCTCATTTTCTTATTACCTGTTTTCCTTATGCCGACATATTCCAGGAGTTTGCCATGTCACACCCATTCGACCTTCGCGCCCTGCGCGTTTTCCTCACGGTTGCCGACCGTGGCGGATTCAGCGCCGCGGCTCGTGAGCTCCACGTGGCCCAGTCGGCAATCAGCCAGACCATTGCCAACCTGGAGCGTCATCTTGACCTGACGCTGTTTCATCGGCATGAGCGCCGCATCAGCCTGACTCCGGAGGGGCAGGCCCTGCAGGACCACGCCCGCGAACTGCTGGATCGCGCGGATGCCGCCCATCTCGCCATGCGCGAGCTCCACGGCCTGGTCAAGGGCGAGGTCCGCATCGGCATTCCCTCGATGCTAGGCTCCTACTACTTCCCGCCGCTGCTGATGGGATTCAAGTCACGTCATCCCGGCATTCGCCTGACCGTGGTGGAAGCCGGCGCCAGACGACTGCAGAGCATGATTGCCGCGGGGGAACTGGATCTCGGGGTGGTGATCGACGACGAGCAGAGCCAGCGAATGGAGCGGCGCCCGCTGGTGCGCGAGGAGATGGTGGTCTGCGTGCCACGGACCCACGACTTTGCCGGCAGGCAGGGGGTAAGCCCAGAGGAGTTCTTCGCCGAGCCGCTGGTGCTGTTCCAGGACGGCTACTTTCATCGCGAATTCGTCGATGCCCTGTCACAGCAGACCGGCCACTCCGCCAATGTCGCCTTCCAGTCGAACCTGATTCCGCTGACCAAGGCGATCGTGCGCCAGGGCTTCGGCATCACCACCTTTCTGCGCCGGGTGATCGACGAACCCGAACTGGCAGCGGTCTCCTTCGACCCGCCGGCGTGGCTCAACCTGTCGCTGGCCTGGGCCGAAGGGGCCTACCTTTCCCGCGCGGAAAGCGCCTTCGTGGAATTCGTCGAGGCTAACCGACACTCGCTTTAGTTTTAGCCTTCGCCCTCTGACGCCACACGCCTTGCCAACGTAGTGGGCTCCAGCGTCCGCCGAGCCTGCCAGAAGTGACGCTGCCAGTAGACATTGTCGAGTTCGGAGAGCATGACGCCCTGGGAGGTGGAGGCATGCAGGAAATACCCGTCGCCCACGTAGATCCCCACGTGATCGTAGGGGCCCGGGGGGCGGAAGAAGACCAGGTCGCCGACCTGGAGCTCCGCGCGTGACACCGGGGATCCTGCATGCACCTGTTGTCCGGTGGAACGCGGCAGGTCGAGACGAAAGGTCTCACTGAAGACGTTCTGCACCAGGGCGGAGCAGTCGATCCCCCGCTCGCCGGTACCACCCAATCGATAGGGAGTGCCGGCCCAGCGCTCGTGCTGGGCTAGCAGCGCCTGGCGCACCAGCTCCGGCGGGGGGTTGTGCAGGCTTCGAGCCTGCAGTATGGGGTTGTCCACCGGGGACATCATGGGATTCCATGACGCCGGCATACCGGGCAGGTTACGGGCGAAATAGTCGTCGACCTCGCCTTGCGACTGTTTCGTGCTGCTGGCGCAACCGGCCAGCAGGGCCAGCGACACACCGAGCATCAGGATACGACTCGATCTCGTGGCTACCATCTTGGCGACTTCCTCATTCCCTGAGCCGCACGCCTCCCCGGGTCGAGCCATAAGCTCTACCTGATAAACCCGCAGGAATCGCTGTGGTAGTGGTGCGCCGGCATCTCGTTGCCTGTACCACTGCCAGAGCGGCCTATGAGGCGGCTGGCTATGATTGTGATGTAAAGACCCCTGCATAAGGAGCCGTTTCAACAAACCTTCCGACTATAAGCTACATCAACTGGCATGACGAGCCCCTAATGTAATGTTCTGCCATCACCCGGTAATGTATCGATATGCAGGGGCGCCCAATGGCGCGGCCGAGCCCCGGGAAAGTCCAGGCTCGCCCAGGGCCCCGCCAGTGGAGGCGCACCCGAGAGCCAGGCCACCAGCGCCTGGCGGAAGCTGGCCAGGAAAGCCTCTCGCTCCGGTGTCTCGCCCATGAAGAAGGAGAACCCCGCATAGAGCCCCTGGGCATAGGCTTCCCAGCCGCTGTAGTGCGCGGCGGCCAGGGCATGGGCCCGTTCCAGGATAATGCTGAAGGCGGCAGCGTCCAGCCAACCCAGCTGGCGTCCGGCAATGGCCAGATCCACCAGCTGGGCAAGATCCCAGGCGGTCATATCCAGCTCGTTGCAGCCATCCTCGTTGTCGCGAACCCGCCGCAACCGCAGCAGGTGGGTGCGATCCTCCTCGCTGCAGTCGCCGGACTCGAGCATGGCGATCTCGGAGGCGAGCCGCTGGGCATTGAGGGTATAGGGCGCGTAATTGATCTGGTACTCCTGCCGATCCCCCGCCTCGAGCAGAAAATCGAGAAACTCGATCAGCTCCAACTCGCCATGCAGGCCGTAATGGCCGTCGATCCATTCACGAATCGATACGGCTTCCCGTGCGCTCTCCACGTGAGGCTCGCTCCAGGCGGCGCTGTTGAGCGGCCCGACCAGTGACATGGCGGTGAAGCGTGAGAGGGTCGGACGCGGCCCCGGCTCCTGCCACTCGGAGCTTTTCCAATCCAGCCAATGAAAGGGGCTGCCGGGGTCTTCGAGGTGCCATCGTATCTCGGCGACCAAGGGAGGGTGCTCTCCCTCGGGCAGCAGCGATTCCCATTGTGCCCAGGCCTCGAGCAGGCGCCGGATATCGGGATAGAAGCGACACAGGCTGCCTCTCAGCGCCTCGGCAAGCGACTCCAGGGCGACAGGATCGAAGCTCTCGCTGTCCATGGCCATCTGCAGATAGAAGGCGTACTTCTCGGCCATATGGATGGTGGCCGCATGACGACTGCCCTGCCGGAGGCTCACCAGGACGGCCAGGTCGGCGGCATCGGGCCGGCCGAAAGGCGTCGAGGCCTGCGGCAAGGCTTCGTGCGCCGCATCTGCGGCCAACTGGTTGAGATGATGGGCCTGGGCGGGCAACCAATAGCGGGACAGGGCTTCCACCCCTTCGTCGGGATGCAGTCCCAGCGTCTCATCCAGGTAGCGAAGGGCGTCATTTCGACGTTCGGCCGTGACCGCCATGGGTGGCCCCTGCCGGGTACCCAGCTCGGGCTCTCGTACGGAAGCCAACGCCAGCACCCAGTGGCGTGGGGTACGGCGCCAGGCGGAAATGGCATGGCGCGACGCAGCCCGGACCTCCTCGACCAGCAGCTCCTGCAGCGGCAACCGCCAGGGGCTGACCGGCGACTGCAACAGCAGCTCCCAGTCGGCCCGCATGTCCATCAGGCGATTACGTCCCTCGAACAGGCTGCGGCCACGCTGATAGCCACGCGCCACCGCCGACCAATCACTGTAGCGACGCTGGATCAGGTCGGCGCCATGGGTGGCGAAGTCACGTGCCTCCGTCTCGTCGAGCCAACCCACGCAGGCCCCGGCCCAGGCCAGGTCGACCAGCCGCAGCCAGTCCCAGGCTGCCCACTCCAGCGGCTCGCCCTGCTCCACCAGCGTCAGCATGAGCTTGCCATAGCCCCGCTCACTGCCGGCCAGGCTCTCTAGCCAGCCCTGACGAGCTGAGCCGTCAGAGGCCAGCAGCCGCGTGGCATCCAGGTCCCAGCCCTGACGGTGGCCCTGCCCCGCCAACCAGAGCAGACTCTGCAGCAGTTCCTCACGGCTCTCGAGCTGCCAATACTCCAGCAGCCAGACCTTCGCCTCGGGCCAGTCGGCCGCACCCGCCGGCGAAGCCAGCACCGGGGCGAAGGCAGCCCGCAGCCGCCACGCCCGCTCCTCCGGTGCCTCGGGCCACAGTGCCAGGGCCTTGCTCCGCCCCGCCACCCATTCAGTGATGCGGTCCCAGACAATCCCCTCGCCTTCATGCTCCAGGACCGCCAAGGCATCGCACGCCTCGGCAAACATATCGTCACCGCGAACCCAGCCCTCGGCTCGCTTGGCATGGCGCAATGCTTCATGCCAGGCATCCAGGCTGGCGTACTGACTGGTGATCTCGTCGGCCAGACGCAGGGCCCAGTCGCGCACACGCGACTCGGGCAGCCAGCCGGCGGAGCCGGCCAGGGCGATGAGTTCAAGTGCGGCCAGCAGCCCCGCCGGATCGGGGCTGTCGATACCGAATGCCTCGATCAAGCGCCAACCAAGCTCACCGCGCTCCGTGACGCCCAACGCCTTCAGCCGCGAGGCTGCCACATCGGCCTCGACCTTGACGGGTTCGGGCTCGAAGGCCCAGTCACACAGCACCAGCTGTTGGGCCCACCAGGCATACAGGGGATCGACCAAGGCTCACCTCGACGTTCAGCCGCAACGGAAAGGGCGCGGTCATGTCGCGCCAACAGGAAATCGGCGCCTAGTGTAGCGGAAAGCGACGCTCGCGCCGATGACCCGTGGCAGGAAATAGCGGTACGGCAGGGGGAGTGCTTGGCGTGTCGTTTTAAATAATGCACACTTCAACGACAAGATAATCAACACCCCTGGAGCCCCCATGACCCTCCCTGCCGATTCGATCATCGACAAGGCTATATCGCTGGACAGTGGCGCGACGGCCCTAGCCGCTTTGCCGTGACCAACCCTGCCACCGGCGCGGTACTCGCCCAGGTGGCGGACCTGGACGCAGACGCCGCAAGGGACGCCGTGGCCGCGGCCGATGCCGCCTGGCCCGCCTGGCGCAGAAAGACCGCCAAGCAGCGCGCGGCCCTGCTGCGGGCCTGGTTCGACGCCATCATGGCCAACCAGGAAGCGCTGGCCCGGCTGATGACACTGGAGCAAGGCAAGCCGCTGGCCGAATCCATGGGTGAGGTCGCCTACGGCGCCTCCTTCGTGGAGTTCTACGCCGAGGAAGCCAAGCGTATGGCCGGCGAGACCCTGCCCAGCCACGGCGCCGACAAGCGAATCCTGGTGTTTCGCGAGCCGGTCGGCGTCGTGACAGCGATAACGCCGTGGAACTTCCCCCTGGCCATGATCACGCGCAAGTGCGCCCCGGCGCTCGCCGCCGGCTGTCCGGTGGTGATCAAGCCCGCCGAGGCCACGCCGCTGACCGCCCTGGCCCTGGCAAAACTGGCCGAGGACGTGGGCTTCCCGGCGGGGGTGCTCAATGTGGTCACCGCCAGCCGCCCCGCTGAGATCGGTGAAGTGCTGACCACCGACCGCGGGTGCGCAAGGTCTCCTTCACCGGCTCAACCCCCGTGGGCAAGCGGCTGCTGGCCCAGTGCGCCGGCACCGTCAAGAAGGCCTCCATGGAGCTGGGTGGCAATGCCCCCTTCATCGTCTTCGACGACGCCGACCTGGACGCCGCCGTGGAGGGCGCCATCGCCTCAAAGTACCGCAATTCAGGCCAGACCTGTGTCTGTACCAACCGACTTCTGGTGCAGGATGGCGTCTATGACGCTTTCCTCGACAAGCTGGCTGCCAAGGTAGCCCAGATGAAGGTGGGCAACGGCCTGGACGACGGCGTGGTGCAAGGACCGCTGATCAACCGGGCCGCCGTGGAGAAAGTGCAGGCGCACATCGCCGATGCCCTGGAACAGGGTGGCCGGCTGGTATGCGGCGGACAGCCCCATGCTCTGGGCGGCACCTTCTTCGAGCCCACCGTGATCGCCGATGTTACCCCCAGGATGCGGGTCGCCACGGAGGAGACTTTCGGCCCCCTGGCTCCTGTCTTTCGCTTCGACAGCGTCGACGAGGCCATCGCCATGGCCAATGCCACCGAATTCGGTCTGGCCGCCTATTTCTATGCCCGAGACTATCAGCGAATCTGGCATGTGATGGAGGGCCTGGAATATGGCATGGTGGCTATCAACGAAGGGATTCTTTCCACGGAACTGGCCCCCTTCGGCGGCGTCAAGGAGTCGGGGCTGGGCCGGGAAGGCTCTCACCACGGCCTGGATGAATTCACTGAACTAAAATACGTCTGTGTCGGCGGCCTTTGATCGCCCACAACGTCTTTCCAAGGAGGCAGGTTTGATGAATAACGCACAGCTCAATGAACTCAAGCAGCGCTATGTCGCCAACGGGGCAGCCAGCCCGGCGACTCAGTACGCCGACCGCGCAGAGAATGCGCTGATCTGGGACGCCGATGGCAATCGCATCATCGACTTCGCCGGCGGCATCGGCGTACTCAATATCGGCCATCGTCACCCCAAGGTGGTCGAGGCGGTGAAGGCTCAGCTGGACAAGGTCATGCACACCTGCCAGACGGTGATGCCCTATGAAGGCTACGTGAGGGTGGCCGAGAAGCTGAGCCAGGTGACCCCGGTCCGTGGCCACGCCAAGGTCATGCTGGCCAACTCCGGCGCCGAGGCACTGGAGAACGCCGTCAAGATCGCCCGTGCCGCCACCGGCAAGAACAACGTCATCTGCTTCGACGGCGGCTACCATGGCCGCACCTTCATGACCATGGCGATGAACGGCAAGGTCGCGCCCTACGCCACCGACTTCGGGACCATGCCGGGCAACGTCTTCCGAGCCCCCTATCCGGTGCCCTACCATGGCGTCAGTGAAGACGAGGCGCTGCGCGGCCTGAAGATGGCGCTGAAGACCGACGCCAACCCGAAGGACACCGCCGCCATCGTGCTGGAACCGGTCCTCGGCGAGGGGGGCTTCTACCCGGCACCGGCAAGCTTCCTCAAGGCGATCCGCGACATCTGCGACGAACACGGCATGCTGATGATCGTCGATGAGGTCCAGAGCGGCTTCGGGCGCACCGGCAAGATGTTCGCTATCGAGCACAGCGGTGTCGAGCCGGACATCATCACCATGGCCAAGAGCATGGCCGACGGCATGCCGATCTCCGCCGTGGTGGGTACCGACAAGCACATGGATGCCTCCGGCCCCAACTCCCTGGGTGGCACCTATACCGGCAGCCCCACCGCCTGTGCCGCGGCCCTGGCGGTGCTCGAAGTCTTCGAGCAGGAGAACATCCTCGAGAAAAGCCAGGCGCTGGGCGAGAAGCTGGCCAAACGCTTCGCCCAGTGGCAGCAGGACTTCGACTGCGTCGACAACGGCCGCAACATGGGCGCCATGGCCGCCATCGACCTGGTTTCGAACAAGGCCAACCACACCCCGGATGCCGACCTGGCCGGCGCGCTGTGCAAGAAAGCCCGCGACAAGGGGCTGGTCCTGCTCTCCTGCGGCCTGTACGGCAACACCATCCGCTTCCTGATGCCGGTCACCATCGAGGATGAAATCCTGGAGGAAGGCCTCGCCATCGTCGAAGCGTCGCTCAAGGAACTGGTGGGCAGCAAAGCCACCGCCTGATCGACAGCTGACCTCGAAAGAACGCCTCACCGGCCATGGCCGGTGAGGCGTTTTTTTCAGAGGGCAGTAACATCGATCATTGCAGGCTCTCAAGCCGGCATGTTGTTGGCCTTGGTATCGCGTGACCAAACCCGGTGCTGCCCCAGTGCCTGGCTAAACGGCGTGAAAATGTCATCCACCGTGCCGCCCAGCACGATGCCCTCCTCCCCGGCGGGCACATTGGCGGCATCCAGCAGCGCCTTGCCTTCGCCCACGGCGGCAATCACCTTGAGATGCTTGTAGGCCTCCTGAACGTAGTAGCGGCCGAGCCCCGAGCCGGACAGAGCGGCCGCGCTTTCATCCCCGCCGGCCACGATCACCGCATCCACCGCCACCGAGGGCATGCCGTTGAGCATGGCGTCCGGCGTCACGGTCTGACCGTTGGCGCCCTTGACCGGCACCATGGTAGGTGCGATCACGAGGCCTTCGGCACCCTCGCCCGATAGCTTCTGCTTCGCCGCCTCGACCTGCTCTGCATCGACACCGTCCGCCACCAGGATGGCGACCTTGCGATAGCGGATGTTGCCTGGCAGGCGTGCCATCAGGCTCAGGGCCGGCGATTCGGCAAGTGAGCTCCTGCCCAGTTCATCCGTCGGTGCCGGCTTGTTGCTGGGGGTTTCGATCCCATGGATCTCGCCAACCCGACGTGCCAGTTCCAGATCGATATTGGGCAGAATCTCCTGGATCACCCGCTCGCGAATCCAGGGTCGCTGGACCTTGGACAGTTCGAAGGCGTAGGCGGCGATGATGTGCTCCTTCTCCACGTCGGTCTGGCTGTTCCAGAACAGCGTGGCCTGGGAGTAATGATCGCCGAAGGAGTCGCTGCGCGCACGGACCTTGTTGGCACCGATGCGCTCGTGATGGCTCTCGAAGCCCCCATTCTTCGGCGCCGGCGGGGTCTCGCTGGGCCAGCCGCCATCGATGGAGTTGGGCTCGTAGGAGGCCTGGCCCATGTTGATGGTCTGGCGATGCATCGAATCGCGCTGGTTGTTGTGGAACGGGCAGACCGGCTGATTGATGGGGATCTCGTGGAAGTTCGGCCCACCGAGACGCAGCATCTGGGTGTCGAGATAGGAGAACAGCCGCCCCTGCAGCAGTGGGTCATTGGAAAAATCGATGCCCGGCACCACGTGGGCAGGGTTGAAGGCCACCTGTTCGGTCTCGGCGAAGTAGTTGTCCGGGTTGCGGTTGAGCACCATCTTGCCGATCAAGGTGACCGGCACCTCCTCTTCCGGGATGAGCTTGGTGGGATCGAGGATATCGAAGTCGAACCTGTGCTCGTCCTCCTCTTCCACCACCTGGATGCCCAGCTCATACTCGAGGAAATCGCCGTTCTCGATGTCTTCCCACATCATGCGTCGATTGAAATCGGGATCGCGGCCCCAAAGCTTCTGAGCCTCGTCCCAGATCAGCGAACAGGTACCGGCCAGCGGCTTCCAGTGAAACTTGACGAAACGCGACGTGCCCTGCCTGTCGATCAGGCGGAAAGTGTGGACCCCAAAGCCCTCCATATTGCGGTAGTGCCGCGGGAAGCCCCTGTCCGACATGGTCCACAGCACCATGTGGGTCGACTCCGGCATCAGCGAAACGAAGTCCCAGAAGGTGTCATGGGCCGACTGTCCCTGGGGAATCTCGTTGTGCGGCTCCGGCTTCACCGCATGCACGAAATCGGGGAACTTGATCGCATCCTGGATGAAGAATACCGGCATGTCGTTGCCGACCAGGTCCCAGACACCCTCGTCGGTGTAGAACTTGGTGGCGAAGCCGCGCACATCTCGTACGGTATCGTTGGAGCCCCGGGCGCCCTGTACCGTCGAGAAGCGCACGAAGACCGGGGTCTTCTTGCCCGGGTCCTGGAACAGGCCCGCCTTGGAGTACCGGGCGGCGTTGTCGTAGGGCTGGAAGTAGCCATGGGCCGCCGCGCCACGGGCATGCACGATACGCTCGGGTATGCGTTCATTGTCGAAGTGGTTGAGCTTCTCGCGGAAGACGAAGTCTTCCATCAGCGTGGAGCCGCGCTCGCCGGCCTTCAGTGAATTGTGGTTATCGGCGATCCGTGTGCCGTGATTGGTGCGCAGGTCATGCCCCGTGGCATCGCTGCGATACTTTCCCAGGTTCTCCGACTTGCTCTGCCCGGTGGTCTTGAAATCCGTATCGTTGGCTTTGCCGCTGTTGGGTCTGGTATGGGGATTTTTCGCCATCTTCGGTGCTCTCCTTGTCACGAATGTGGTTCTACCCTCCCCTGCGTCAATCGCCTGCCCGTCTCTCTCCGAAACCAGCTGCCTCCGAAACCGGCGCACGGACGGGTTCTCGTCACTACGAGTGTAAGTTAGACCCACCCCGGCAGGCCGCCAATCAGCTCCGCCTATCAGAACAAAAGAAAACAGTAATCGCCTGAGCATGAGGCCGAGAAGTGGCCCGTCTATCCGGTGGCGGTCATCGGCGTTAGCTACACGTTCTAGTCACTGGCGTCCGGGAGGCCCCCAGACGCGAGACGGCCCGGCAAGTTGCCGGGCCGTCATGTATTTCCCGCCGGGTAGTGTTTTCTCAGGCTACGCCTCCCGAACCTTCGCAATGATCCACAACAGGACCACGGCGCCCACGGTCGCGGTCACCAGCGAACCAATGAACCCTCCGGCCTGCAGCCCCAGCAGGCTGAACAGGAACCCGCCGATCACCGCGCCCACGATACCCACGCCGATATTGGCCAGAATGCCGAAGCCGCCGCCACGCATGATGTTGCCGGCAATCCAGCCAGCGAGACCACCGATAATCAGCCAAGCGATCAACCCCATATCGTCTCTCCTTCCTTGTTGTGATGCCCGAATGCTCGGATGTTCCCAATGGTGCCTCAGTACGAGGCCACGGGAAAGCGTCGCTCAGAACGACGAGCCGGGCTCCATGAGAAAAGTCAGTTCCTCACCGGTCGACTCGCGACCCAGTATGGCATTTCGGTGGGGATAGCGGCTGAAGCGCAGGAGAATGTCCCGGTGGCGCCGCTCGAAGTCCAGGTTGTCTTCCAGGCCCGGCTGGTCGAACAGGCGTAGCGCTTCGTCGTGAATCTTGAGCGATTCGCTGTGCATGTAGGGCATGTAGAGAAAGGCGCGTTCGCTGACGTCGAGCTCCTGGTCCAGGCCTTGAGCCACTGCCTCCTGGGCCAGCACCAGCGCCATGGGATCCTGGGCGAATGCACCCGGCAGGTCGCGGAACAGGTTTCGGGAAAACTGGTCGAGAACCAGGATCTCGGCCAGCCGCCCTGTGGCCGACTGGCGCCAGGACCACAGTTCGCCAGCCGCGGCCGCCCGGTGCAGGCCGAAGAAGCGCTGGCCGATCTGGGCATCCAGCTCGATGTCCTTGCGAAACCACTGCCTGGGGCTCAGTTCATCGAACCAGTAGCCGAGCACGTCGTCGGCACTCGGTAGCGTATCGCCCATGCTCCATCCTCGCTGTTCGGATAAGGCTCACCCTGGCCACATTCGGTCAGGTTTCGACAGCCTGATATGATGACATTAGCACCCCGGAGGCAATCTCCCCAGCAGGTCGTCATCAACACCCAGGAGCCAGCATGTCCCCTCAGGAACTGATCGAAATGTTCACCTTGGTCTTCAACCTGGTCGGCCTGGTGATCTGCCTGGCTGGACTGACCCTGGCCCAGCGCATGCGCCATCGCTGGCCAGGCTATGCCCTGGCCGTGGTCGGCTTCCTGGTGGCCGCCCTGCCGCTGTTCTTCAAGATGCTGGCCACGGCCCCTTGATTATCCAGGGCCGGCAACGCCTTGCCAGACGCAGCCAACGCCCTCACATTAGCGGCTGAGCTTGCTGCGAAGGGAATCCTCACTGATGCGCCAGCCTTTGGCACGGGAATTGACCAACCTGATCGAACGCGGCCGTGACCGCCAGCTGCGCCTGGCGGTCACCGGCCTGTCACGCGCCGGCAAGACCGCCTTTCTCACCTCACTGGTCAACCAGCTTCGCCATGCCGGCCTCGAGGCCCGGCTTGACCTGATGCCGGTGGCCCGGGAAGGCCGCCTGCTCGGCGCCCGCCGGGTCAGCCAGCCGGACCTGGGCGTGCCTCGCTTTCCCTACGACCAGGCCATGGCGGCCCTAGACGCCGAGCCGCCCCATTGGCCGGAGCCCACCCGCGGCATCAGCGAGCTGCGCCTGTCGATCCGCTACCGCCCGGCACGGCGAAGCCTGCTGCGGGGCGAAACCGCCGAGCTCAGCCTGGACCTGTTCGACTATCCCGGTGAATGGCTTCTCGACCTGCCGCTGCTGGGTCACGACTATCCCGCTGGAGTCGGGCGATGCTGGCAAGCGCAGGCGAACAGCGCCGCGCCCTGCTCGCCGAGTGGGAACAGGTGGCGGCCGAGCTGGACCCCGCCGCCGAAGCCAACGAGGCGGAGCTCGCCGATATCGCCAGCCTCTATGCCCGCAGCCTGCAGGCCGCCCGGGAAGCGGCTTCGCCAACCTGCAGCCGGGCCGATTCCTGCTGCCCGGCGACCTGGAAGGTGCGCCGGTACTGCAGTTCTTTCCCCTGCCCGCACTGAGGAACTGCGACGATGCCGAGCTGACAAAGCTGCCGCCGGAGAGCGTCTATGCCACCCTGGCCGCCCGCTTTCGCCATTATCAGCAGCATATCGTGCGCCCCTTCTACCGCGACCATTTCCGCCGCTTCGACCGACAGATCGTGCTGGTGGATGTGCTGGGCGCGCTCAATGCCGGTCCGGAGCGCTTCGAGGATCTCTCCCAGGCCTTGGCCACGCTGATGCAGAGCTTCGATTACGGCAAGCGCAGCCTGCTGTCACGCCTGTTTGCTCCGCGCATCGACCGGCTGGCCATTGCCGCCACCAAGGCCGACCATGTGACACCCGAGCAGCACAGCAATCTGACCGCGCTGCTGGAGGCGCTGCTGGCCGAGCCCCTGCAGGACCTGCGCTATGCCGACGTGCCGGTCAAGGCGATGTCATTGGCGGCGATTCGCGCCACCGAGACCCATGCCGTGGAGCACCAGAAACAGCGCACACCGGCACTGCGCGGCACCACCCTGGAGGGCGAGGAGGTCCTGGTGTTTCCTGGCGAGGTCCCCGCCCAACTGCCCGAAGCGGAGTTCTGGGCACGGCAGGGCTTCGACTTCCGGGCCTTTCGCCCCGCCCCCCGGGATAGTGGCGCCCTGCCCCACATTCGCCTGGACGCCGCCCTCGACTGGCTGATCGGAGACAAACTGCGATGAGCGATAATCGTACCCCGCGCCAGGACCGCGAAGCACCCGGCCCCGCCGATCCTCGCCCCGGTCGCCGSTTCACCCTGGATGAACCGCCCCCGCCGCCCGGTGGYGACACCCCACGGCCACGCCAGGATTTTGCCGCCGAGCTACCGACACGCCCCATCGAGGAGCCCATTGACGATCCCACCGAGCAAACGCTTGC
>NZ_AZQX01000145.1:0-10423 GCF_000568385.1 Halomonas sp. BC04 | reverse complement strand
CCTTAATGGAAGCATTGACTTTGATTTAAATATCACGGGCAATACAAGGGTTAGGTATAGTGAAGAGGCTGTTGGTATGCTTCGCAGCTCTTTTGGAAATGGTTCCTCTGGCTATAGCATTGGATCATGGAGGTAAATGGGGTGAATGAAGTAATCCTCTCCAGAGCTGAGCGGACTACAGCTCAGCGATCATGATTTGAAATGGGCGAAGTCCCTCGCCATTATGCGTGGGACCAGCCTAAGTTAAGGTAGTCTGAAGGTGAGTGTGAGGAAGCAAATGATTTGACTTCATGGATAGGAGTCTGCAACCCGTCCTCTTAGCTGCTCCAGTTCAGCCTCGGTCCAGTCTTCCGGTTCGATCAATTCCGCCCAGGCGTCCAGGTAGTGTCTGGCCGAGAAGGAGTGGCCGTAGCCGGGCGGGGCGTTGCCGATGGTCAGGTCGGCCAACAGTTGCAGCATGGTCACCACCGGATACCAGCGCAGCTCCGGCGAGACGTCCGGTGCCCGGGGCTCCTGCATCCACTCCGGTTCCCGGAAGAATGACCAGGGCTCGAAGAAGGTGATCGGGTCACTGCCGTACTGCAGGAAGGCAATCCGAAAATCCCCCCACTCGCCATAAGGCATTTCCAGCCCCTGATACTGGTTCATGAAGCGCACCACCGAGCCGTTGCGAAAGGTCGGCAGCCAGGCCGGCGAGCCGAGCTCGCGGCTGCGGGTCACCGCTTGCCAGGTTTCGCTGCGATAGGGCGGGCCGCTCCAGAGGGCGCCGTGGAAGGGGTCGTCGATGATGTCGTAGAAGTCGAAGGAAAGATCGGAGTTCAGCGACCCCAGGCTGAGCCCGTGCAGATAGAGCTTTGGCCGTGACGTTTCGGGGAGGGTGGTCCAGTGCTCGTAGACCGTCTCGAACAGGGCGCGGGCGTTCTCTGCCCCGTAATCTCCCTCGGCAATGATCGAGAGATGGCTCGGCAGGTAGGAGTACTGGATAGTTGCCGTGGCCACATCGCCACGCTGCAGGTACTCCAGGGTGTTCTGGGCACCGGGGTCGACCCAGCCGCGGCCGGTGGGGGTGGCCAGCACCAGCACCGAGCGTTCGAAGGCGTTGACCCGCTTCAGCTCTTCCAGGGCGAGCCGGGCACGCTGGGTCGGTGACTCTGCGGCACTCAGCCCACGTAGACCCGTATCGGGGCCTTGGCCGGCTCACCCAGGAAGTCCGTCAGCTCCTCCGCGGAAGGCGTTCGAGAAATATAGCGCCGACCGCGACTGCCCAGCGCTTCCCAACTGATCAATGAGCTGGCGCTTCCGGTCAACATCGGGTCGCTGGGTGGCGCCAGGTCGTCCTGGATCAGCTCGTCCAGCTGCTGGAAGGAGTTGTCGGCGACGCGCAGGGCCAGGGTGAAGATGATCCCGTCGATGACCGACCAGAACAGCATCGCGGCGACCACGACGCCGATGACATTCGATACCCGGTGGGGAATGTGGCGCTGCAGCCGTCGCGAGAGGAAGCGAAAGGTGCGCCGGAACAGCCTGGCGACCAGCAGCAGGGCGGTGAAGACCAGCAGGGTGATCGTGCCGATGTAGAACGGACGTATGCCGCTGACCGGCTCCATGCCCATCAGCTCGCGAATGCTGTTCTGCCACTCGGAGGCCTGCCACAGGAAGGCCATGGCGATCACGGCACACACCACTGCCGCGGTGAGCTTGATGGTTAGCGCCTGGCGGGGGCTGGGCGCGGGCAGGTGCAGGTAGTACCAGAGCCAGTGGCCGGCATAGCCCAGTGCGTAACCGGCGGCGAGGGAGAGCCCCGACACGATGCCCTGTGAGTACATGGGCCTCGGCAGCAGGCTCGGGGTGAGGGAGAAGGCAAAGAACAGCGTCCCCACCAGCAGGCCTGTTGCCGAGAATTGTCGAAGCAGTTGTATGGCGGTGTGGTGCATGTTGTCCCTGCGCCGGTCGTCAAAAACCTAAGAGACTAGGGGCCAGGGCAGATGAGTGCAATGCAGGTTCAAGGTGAGCGCAATGCCTTGCCGCGGGTAAAACGCACCGGCGGGCTGTATTTCTCGCCTGCGGGTGCCCGTTCCGGGGCAGGACGGACCCGCCAGCCACGGGAGGTTGCCCACTCTTTCAGCTCCCGGTAGTCGAGCAGTGGATAGTCCCTTGAGTAGGGGTTGGGGGATGACGAGGGGAAGGCGAAGGCCACATGGGGATAGTAGGCGAAGGCGTCTGTGCTGCGATGGGCGGCCAGTGCACGGTCCAGGGCGGTCTGCCATGCTCGGGAGTCGCGACGTGCTTCTGCGGGTCGGGTTGCATGCATCGGATTGTCCTCGGTTGCTGCGTCTGGAGAGAGGCATTGCCCGGTCGCAGGCGCTGCCAGGGTTCATGAAAAACGCCCCGCCCGTTTTCGGGTGGGGCGTTGCCATATCAGCTCGACGGTGACTTCTTATAGTAGCCGGGGATGCGGAGCCGCTCCCCGTTGGGAAGGTCACGTACCTGTGTGGGTACATAGACGCGCTTGATGACACTTCTCGGTTCGGTCATGGTGCTTCCTCCCAAGCTTGCAACGATCGGGTATTCCCCCGGCTTGCCAGTCCGCTCAATCCCAGCTCAGCGCGCCCCCCACCTGATACTCGGTGACGCGGGTCTCGAAGAAATTCTTCTCCTTGCGCAGGTCGATGATCTCACTCATCCAGGGGAAGGGATTCTGGGCGCCGGGGTACTGCTCCTTGAGGCCGATCTGGGCCAGGCGGCGGTTGCAGATGAAGCGCAGGTACTCCTCCATGATCGCCGCGTTCATGCCCAGCACGCCGCGGGGCATGGTGTCCCGGGCGTAGGCGATCTCCAGCTCGGTGCCCTCGAGGATCATCTGGGTGACCTCGTCCTGGAACTCGGGCGTCCACAGGTGGGGGTTCTCGATCTTGATCTGGTTGATCATGTCGACGCCGAAGTTCAGGTGCATCGACTCGTCGCGCAGGATGTACTGGAACTGCTCTGCGACGCCGGTCATCTTGTTGCGCCGACCCATGGAGAGGATCTGGCTGAAACCGCAGTAGAAGAAGATGCCCTCGGTGACGCAGTAGAAGGCCACCAGGTTGCGCAGCAGCTCCTGGTCGGTCTCCGGGGTGCCGGTGTTGAAGTCGGCACGGGCCAGCGACTGGGTGTGCTTGAGGCTCCAGGCCGACTTGGCTGCCACCGAGGGGACTTCGCGGTACATGTTGAAGACCGCGCCCTCGTCCATGCCCAGGGATTCCACGCAGTACTGGTAGGCGTGGGTGTGGATCGCCTCCTCGAAGGCCTGGCGCAGCAGGTACTGGCGGCATTCGGGGTTGGTGATCAGGCGGTACAGCGCCAGCACCAGGTTGTTGGCCACCAGCGAGTCGGCGGTGGAGAAGTAGCCCAGGCTGCGCTCGACGATGCGTCGCTCGTCCGCGGTGAGCCCTTCCTGGCTCTTCCACAGGGCGATGTCGGCGTTCATGTTCACTTCCTGGGGCATCCAGTGGTTGGCGCTGCCGTCCAGGTACTTCTGCCAGGCCCATTCGTACTTGAACGGCACCAGCTGGTTCAAGTCGGCGCGGGCATTGATCATCTGCTTGTCGCTGACCTCGATGCGCGCCGCGCCCATCTCCAGCTCCTCGAGGCCGGCGGCGACGTCGAGCTCCTCCAGCGACTTGCGGGCGCGCTTGATGCGGTCGGCCTCGGCGACCACGTAGTTGCCGCCAGCTTCCTTGACCTCGCCGGCTTCAGCCGGGGCGCTTGGCTGCGGCTTGGCGGTGGGCGCCGGGGCTGCCTGTGCCGGCTTGTCGGCAACGGCAGTCTCGTCTTCGTTGAATTCGTCCCAGTTCAGCATTTCGATTTCCCTCAGATTTGGTGGGGGGCTATCGCGGCCTATCACTCGAGGCTGATCCGTCGGCAAGCCGGCGAGGAGGCGCTGTGAACCCATCCCTGGGCGCTACCGACGCCATCCCTGGCGTAGGACCTCCTCTTTGGCTTGCCCCCGGCGCCTCTCGCTTCACTGGTTGCAATAGCCCAAGGCGTGATAGCGAGGAGGCGATTGGTCGCCTCCGGCCTCCATGGCGCTACTGGCAGGCCTCGCAGCCCAGATCGTCGATCTCACCGGCGCTGGGCGCGCGCGAACCGCTGCCCGCCTTGCCGCTCAGGAAGTCCTCGATGCCCCGCGGCTCGGACGCGGCCGGCGCGGTGGGCGTCGGGCTCGGCTCCGGTGCACCGCCGTTGCTCACGGCATTCAGGGTGCCGCGCTCCACGGTGGACTTCTCCACCGAGGTGGCGCCCAGGGCGCGCAGGTAGTAGGTGGTCTTCAGGCCGCGGAACCAGGCCATGCGATAGGTCACGTCGAGCTTCTTGCCGGAGACACCCTTGATGTAGAGGTTCAGCGACTGGGCCTGGTCGATCCACTTCTGGCGGCGTGAGGCGGCCTCGACCAGCCACTTGGGCTCCACCTCGAAGGCGGAGGCGTACTTCGCCTTGAGGTCATCCGGCACCCGGTCGATGGGCTGCACGCTGCCGTCGTAGTACTTGAGGTCGTTGATCATCACCTCGTCCCACAGGCCGCGCTCCTTCAGGTCATTGACCATGAAGGCGTTGACCACGGTGAATTCGCCGGAGAGGTTCGATTTCACATAGAGGTTCTGGTACGTCGGCTCGATGGACTGGGTGACGCCGCAGATGTTGGAGATGGTGGCCGTAGGCGCGATCGCCATGACGTTGGAGTTGCGCATGCCCTGCTTGGCGACCTTGCCGCGGATGCGTCCCCAGTCCTGGGTGCTGGAGGTGTCCACCTCGATGTACTGTTCGCCGCGCTCAACCCTGAGCTTCTCGATGGAATCGATGGGCAGGATACCCTGGCTCCAGAGCGAGCCGTCGAAGCTCTCGTAGCGGCCGCGTTCGGCGGCGAGATCGCTGGATGCCTCGATGGCGTGGTAGCTGACCAGCTCCATGGAGCGGTCGGCGAACTCGACGGCATCGTCGCTGGCGTAGGCGATGCCCAGCGCATAGAGCGCATCCTGGAAGCCCATGATGCCGAGCCCCACTGGACGGTGCTTGAAGTTGGAGTTACGGGCCTGGGGCACCGCGTAGTAGTTGATGTCGATGACGTTATCGAGCATGCGCAATGCGGTACGTACCGTCTTGCCCAGCTTCTCGTTGTCGAGCTGGCCATCGGACACGTGCTGGGCCAGGTTGATCGAGCCCAGGTTGCAGACCGCAATCTCGTCGACGCTGGTGTTGAGCGTGATCTCGGTACAGAGGTTCGAGGAGTGCACCACGCCGGCGTGCTGCTGCGGGCTGCGCAGGTTGCACGGGTCCTTGAAGGTGATCCACGGATGGCCGGTCTCGAACAGCATCGAGAGCATCTTGCGCCACAGGTCCTTGGCGCGGACACGCTTGTAGAGCTTGAGCTGACCGCTGTAGGTCATCGCCTCGTACTCTTCGTAGCGCTTCTCGAAGGCGGCGCCATAGAGATCGTGCAGGTCCGGGCAGTTGGACGGCGAGAACAGCGTCCACTCCTTGTCGTCGAAGACCCGCTTCATGAACAGGTCCGGCACCCAGTTGGCGGTGTTCATGTCATGGGCGCGGCGACGGTCGTCACCGGTGTTCTTGCGCAGGTCGAGGAACTCCTCGACGTCCAGGTGCCAGGTCTCCAGGTAGGCGCAGACCGCACCCTTGCGCTTGCCGCCCTGGTTCACCGCCACCGCGGTGTCGTTGACCACCTTGAGGAAGGGCACCACGCCCTGACTCTTGCCGTTGGTGCCCTTGATGTAGGAGCCCAGAGCGCGAACCGGCGTCCAGTCGTTGCCCAGGCCGCCGGCCCACTTGGAGAGCAGGGCGTTGTCGCGGATGGCGCTGTAGATGCCATCCAGGTTGTCGGGCACGGTGGTGAGATAGCAGGAGGAGAGCTGGCTGCGCAGGGTGCCGGCGTTGAACAGCGTCGGCGTGGAGGCCATGTAGTCGAAGCTGGAGAGCAGCTCGTAGAACTCGATGGCGCGGCCTTCGCGGTCCTCCTCGTTCAGCGAGAGGCCCATGGCGACGCGCATGAACATCACCTGGGGCAGCTCGTAGCGTACGTCATCCTTGTGGATGAAGTAGCGGTCGTAGAGGGTCTGCAGGCCCAGGTAGGTGAAGGCGTTATCGCGGGTATGGTCCAGCGCATCGCCCAGCCGCTCCAGGTCGAACTCGGCAAGCCTGGGGTCGAGCTGCTCGAATTCGATGCCACGGGCCACGTAGGCGTGGAAGGCCGGCTTGTAGAGCTCGGCCATCTCGCCGAAGGTGGCCTCCTCGGCCACGCCCAGGAACGACAGTGCCTCGCGGCGCAGGTTGTCCTGCAGCAGCCGGGCGGTGACGTAGGTGTAGTTGGGGTCCTTCTCCACCAGGGTGCGGGCGGTCATCATCAACGCCTGGGATACCCCATCGACGGTAACCCCGTCGTAGAGGTTCTTCAGCGCCTCCTCGACGATGCGGTTGGGGTCGACGTTGGCCAGCTCCGCACAGGCGTCGAAGACGAGGGTCTCGATCCGTCCCAGGTCGAGCGGCCGTCGACTGCCGTCCACGGCCGTGACGTTGAGCGTCGGATGGGGTTTCTCGATGTCGTCGCCGGCAGCGGCCCGGGCCCGAGCGTGGGCTTCACGGTAGAGGACGTAGGCGCGGGCGACCTTCTGCTCGCCGGCACGCATCAGTGCCAGCTCCACCTGGTCCTGGATGTCCTCGATGTGTACCGTGCCGCCATCGGGCATGCGGCGCTGGAAGGTTTCGGCAATGGTGCGCGAGGCTTCGGCGACAAAATCGCGCACCCGGGAGGAGGTGGCGGCGTTGTCGCCCTCCACGGCGATGAAGGCCTTGGACATGGCCACGGCGATCTTGCTGACATCGAAGGCCGCCACATCGCCGTTACGCTTGATGACGCGCAGCGTCTGGGGCGCGGTGATGGACAGGCTGGCCGCATCGGGGGTCTGGAGCTGTTCCATGGTGGGGTTTTCCCTTCCTCTCGGGGCTTTTCGTCGGGGTGACATGGGCATTGACAGCAAGGGCGTGGCTTGCTAGATGCACATCATCTTGTGGTTTGTTTGTGGCTGAACACAAGATAGAGTGCTTTTTGGCAGTCATCAAGTGGATAACCTGTGGGTGAGCTGGTGACTTCCTGTGGCATCGTCGTCCAGCGAGGCTATGCTTCGCGGGTCTGGCTGTTTGTACGCAATATCAACACAAGCATGCGAAATGACATATTTCGGGTATCCTTGATGAAGATGGCGGGACAGGGTGTCCCGGAAATGCAAATGAATTGCCCAGCACGGGGATGACGAGGATGGCAGACAACCTGGAAAGTAGTGACATGGAACACGTGCTGATTATCGAGGACGATGTGCGCCTGGCCGAACTCACGCGGGACTACCTGGAGGCCAACGGCTTTCAGGTGACCGTGGAAGCCGAGGGCTCGCGAGGCGTCGAGCAGATCCTGGCCCTGCAGCCGGATCTGGTGATCCTCGATCTGATGCTACCGGGTGAAGATGGCCTGTCGATCTGTCGACGGGCCAGGCCCGACTATAGCGGACCGATTCTCATGCTGACCGCCCGCACCGATGACATGGATCAGGTGCTGGGGCTGGAGATGGGGGCCGATGACTATGTCCCCAAACCGGTTCAGCCCCGGGTCCTGCTGGCACGGATGCGTGCCCTGCTGCGACGGGCGGACAATACCGAGCAGGGTGGCGACGTCCGCCTCTCTTTCGGCAACCTGGAAATTGACAGCGCGACCCGCGAAGCCTGGCTGGAAGGCGATCGCATCGATCTGACCAGCGCCGAGTTCGACCTGCTGTGGCTGCTGGCCAGCAATGCGGGCCGCGTACTCACCCGCGAGGAGATCTTCAGCGACCTGCGCGGCATCAAGTACGACGGCCAGGATCGCTCCATCGACGTCCGGGTCTCGCGGATACGGCCCAAGATTGGTGACGACCCCAACCATCCGCACCGCATCAAGACGGTGCGCAGCAAGGGTTACCTGTTCGTCAAGGACGCCTGATCCATGCAGCGGTTCCTGGCCGATGGCACCTTCCTGCGCGTCTACCTGGCCCTGGCCATGGCGCTGCTGCTGACCTTCGGCCTGGCGCTGATGGGGCTGGCTCTGGTCGACCGGGTGCGTATCGAACAGTACCGCGAGCAGTTGGCCGAAGCGCCGCTGCAACTCTTGACCAGGAAGGTCGCCGCGCTGCCGGCGAACGAGCGGGGTGAATGGCTGACCCAGCAGTCCGACCGGCTGGACATGCGCCTTTCCCTGCGTAGCCCCGACGATGCCGACCTGAGCTGGTTCGAGCGAAGGCGTCTGGAGCGTGGCAGTGTGCTGGTCAAGCCGGAGGACGGGGCAAACTGGCGTCTCTATCGCCGGATCGCCGGGGAGTACCGGGTGCTCGAGGCGAGGCTGTCGGGGCTCAATGAGCGCCAGCTGCGCGGCCTCGCCCAGATGCTGGGGGACTGGCTGGCCGAGGTGGAAGGCGAGGCCCGCCAGCGGCGGCTGGCCAATGTGACCACCGATGCCCTGCCGATCGAGCTCAGCGACCTGGCGCCGGAGGGGCTCGACAGCCACCAGCTTTCGCGCCTGCGTGAGGGTGAGCTGGTCATCCGCCTGCTGCCTGGCCATTGGGCGCTGACAGTCTATCTTGCCGTACCTGCGCACAATGACGGCCGGCAGTGGCTATCGATCGGTCCGGTTTCGGCCCTGGAGCCGACCCCCATTTCCCTGCTGCTGCTGGTGCTGGTGATCATGCTGGCCGTGCTGGCGGCGATCATCTACCTCATCGTGCGTGGCGTGGAAGCCCGCCTGGCACGGCTGGAGCTGGCCGCCGGCCGCATCGCCAGTGGCCGACTCGACACCCGGGTCAAGGTCGACGGCGGTGGTTTCATCGGCCGGGTGGGCATGGCCTTCAATGCCATGGCGGCCCAGGTACAGTCGCTGCTGCGCTCCCAGCAGGAGATGATTCGCGCCGTATCCCACGAGTTGCGCACGCCTGTTGCCCGGATCCGTTTCGCCGTGCAGATGGTCGAGGACATGACCGACGACCCGGCCGTCCATCGCCAGCTGCAGGGCATCGATGGCGACATCGAGGAGCTCGACCAGCTCATCGACGAAATTCTCACCTATGCCCGCCTCGACAGCGGCATCGTCAACGGGGCCGAGCTGGAACGCACTGCCGTCGACTGCCGTGCCATGGCCAGGCGGGTGCTCGATACCCTGGCTCCGCTGCACGCCCACCTGCACCTGGAGCTGGTGCCCGGTCCCGAAGTGGAGGCCCTCGCCGATGCCCGTTACTTGCAGCGCGCCCTGCAGAACCTGGTGGCCAACGCCTGCCGGCATGCCCGATCTCGTGTGCTGGTGCGCCTCTCGGTGGAAGCGCGACTGGTGCGGCTGGATATCGAGGACGATGGCCCCGGTGTACCGGAGAGCGACCGTCAGGCCATCTTCAAGCCCTTTGCCCGGCTAGACGACAGCCGTACGCGCCGCTCGGGCGGCTACGGGCTGGGGCTCTCCATCGTCCAGAAGGTCATGGTCTGGCACGGTGGCAGCGTGGTGGTGGATGACAGCCAGGCGCTGGGCGGGGCCCGCTTCTCGCTGCTGCTGCCGAAACCGAAGGAAGCCGAGCGGCTTCCCCTCAAGCCGGCCTGATGCCTCCAGAACCGCGAACGAGGTCTCCCGGGCGGTGCGCAGGAAATCCTCCATCCAGGGCTGGTCGCGGCTCTCTTCCCGAATGGCGGCATACAGCGTGCTCCACATTCCCTCTTCCCCCAGGGCCACGGCCTTCACATAGTCCCGCTCCAGGTATTCGGTCAGCGCCCAGTTGGGCAGCGCGCAGACGCCGCGTCCGCTGGCCACCAGCTGCATCATCATGATGGTCAGTTCCGCCGTGCGCAGTTCCCGTGGCCTCACCCCGGCGGGGTCGAGGAACTGGGTAAAGACATCCAGCCGGCTGTGTTCCACCGGGTAGGTGATCAGCGTCTCCTCGGCCAGGTCCTGGGGAACAACGAAGGGTCGGTCGGCCAACGGATGCTGACGAGCCACCGCCAGCAGCCCCTGATAGCGGAACAGCGGTTCGTAGTAGACCCCGGCCAGTGTCTGCGGGTCGGCGGTGATCACCAGGTCGAGCTGTTCCCGGGCCAGCGCCGGCAGCGGGTCGAAGTGGTGGCCCCCGGGGATATCGATCTCCACTTCCGGCCAGTGATCGCGGAAGTGATCGATGGTCGGCATCAGCACTGGAAGCAGCTATGGCATTCGATGGCCATGTGCAGTCGCCCGGGCTCACTGGCCGACCAGCCTGGCCAGGTCCCGCTCGGCCATGCGCACCTGTGGCAGCACCTGCTCGGCCAGCACCAGGAGCCGCTGGCCCGCACGGGTGAACTCCACCGGGCGGGACTTGCGCACGAAGAGCTG
>NZ_AZQX01000144.1:0-7482 GCF_000568385.1 Halomonas sp. BC04 | reverse complement strand
AAGGTCTTCTTGAGTCAGCATCTTGTTGTTCCTCAATCGAGCGTTGATGGGCGAGAGCTGATAGTGTTCTCCCATACCTTAGTCAATATTGCCAGCCTCGCATGGCGAGAGGCTTTCAGCGCTATTTCGACTATCCGTAGTTGCTTTTTTTCCAAAGCGGCCTTTACCTGGGTGGAACGCCTCGATCGGCACAAAAGACACCAACCATCGTCGATACGGAACGCAGGGAAAATGCGGGAGATAATTGAATGATACTGCTGGAGATTCGCGTACCCCCCGAATGGGTCGATTACAACGGCCATATGAACGACGCCGAGTACGCCAGGGCCTTCTCCCTGGCAGTGGAGGCGCTGATGGAACGTATCGGCCTCGACGAAAAAGGCCGGACACGGCACGGCCATACGATCTACACCCTGGAAACCCACCTCTGCTATCGGCGGGAAGCGCACGAGGGCCAGCCGCTGGCAGTAGACGTCACCCTGCTGGACCGAGACGCCAAGCGACTGCATGTCTTCTTCTCGATGCGCGACGGCCAGGGCGAACTACTCGCCACCAGCGAGCAGATGCTGATGGGCATCGACACGCAAAGCCACCGACCCGCCCCGTTTCCGCCTGCCGTGATCAATGCCATCGGCGGCCTGCCGCAGGTAGAGCCCGATGCCTGGCCGGAGACCGCCGGGCGGCGGGTCGGTATTCCGCGGCGCTAAAGGCAGAATCGCGGCCTGCCTGCGGTGGCGGCTTCCACCATCGCCTAGACAGGCATGAATATTAAATTGACACCTATGTACAGGCTTCACTACTGTTGTTGAAAACACAACAAGGTAGAGGCCCTACCATGGTTAACGACCCGCTGCTGCAGCCCTTCAAGCTCAAGCATCTCACCCTGAAGAACAGGCTCATGATGACCTCCCACGAGCCTGCCTACCCAGAGGATGGGATGCCCAAGGCACTCTATCGTGCCTACCACGTCGAGCGGGCCAAGGCCGGCCTCGGCCTGACCATGACAGCAGGGTCCGCCACGGTGGCCAAGGACAGCCCGCCGGTGTTCAACAACATCCTGGCCTACCAGGATGAGGTGGTGCCCTGGATGCGCGAGCTGACCGACGCCTGCCACGAACACGGTACCGCGGTGATGATCCAGTTGACCCACCTCGGTCGGCGCACCCGCTGGGACAAGGGCGACTGGCTGCCGGCGGTGTCGCCCTCCCACCGTCGCGAAGCGTCCCACCGCGCCTTTCCCAAGCAGATAGAGGACTGGGATATAGAGCGCCTGATCCGCGACTATGCCGATGCCGCCGAGCGCATGCATGCCGCCGGTCTCGATGGCATCGAGCTACAGGCCTATGGCCACCTGATGGACCAGTTCTGGTCACCGCTGACCAATACCCTCGAGGCGCCCTACGGGGGCGATCTCGACAATCGGCTGCGCTTCACCTTCGACGTGCTGCGCGCCATTCGCCAGCGGGTCGGCGCGGCGTTCATCGTCGGCGTGCGCTACACCGGCGACGAGATGCTGGCGGGCGGGTTGACCGCCAGCGATGGGCTGGAGATCTCCCGGCGCCTGAAGGAGAGCGGCCTGGTCGACTTCCTCAACGTGGTCCGCGGTCACATCGACACCGACGCGGGCCTCACCGACGTCATTCCCATCCAGGGCATGCCCAGCGCCCCGCACCTGGATTTCGCCGGGGAGATCAAGCGAGAGGTGGACTTCCCCACCTTCCATGGTGCCAAGATCCAGGATGTCGCCACCGCCCGCCATGCCATCGCCTCGGGCAAGGTCGACATGATCGGCATGACCCGCGCCCACATGGCCGACCCGCACATCGTGCGCAAGATCGTGGAAGGGCGCGAGGAAGAGATCCGTCCCTGCGTCGGTGCCAACTACTGCCTCGACCGCATCTACCAGGGGGGTGCCGCCTACTGCATCCACAACGCGGCTACCGGGCGGGAAACCACCATGCCCCACACCATTCCCAGGGCAGCGCAGAAGCGTCGGGTGGTGATCGTCGGCGCCGGGCCCGCGGGATTGGAGGCCGCCCGAGTCGCCGGGGAGCGGGGCCATGAGGTGCTGGTGCTCGAAGCCGCCAGCGATGCAGGCGGGCAGGTGCGCCTCACCGCACAGAGCGAGCGGCGTCGCGAGATGCTGGGCATCATCGATTGGCGCCTGGCCCAATGCGAGGCACTCGGCGTCGAGATCCGCTACAACGTCTGGGCCGAGGTCGAGGATGTGCTCGCCGAAAAACCGGACGTGGTGATCGTGGCCACCGGCGGCTACCCCATGGACGACCGGCCCGCAGTCGGCAGCGACCTGGCGGTCAACAGCTGGGACATCCTGTCCGGCCACGTAGCGCCGGGCAAACGGGTGCTGCTGTTCGACGATGCCGGCGATCATGCCGCCATGCAGGCGGCGGAGATCATCGCCGCCACCGGGGCCGAACTCGAGATCATGACGCCGGATCGCACCTTCTCGGCGGAGATCATGGCCATGAATCTGGTGCCCTACATGCGCTCCCTTCAGCGACCCAACGTCACCTTCACACCCACCTATCGGCTGAAATCCGTGCAGCGCGACGGCAGTGAACTGCTCGCCGGGATCACCAGCGACTATGTCATTCATGGCCAGCCGGACCTGGATCAGGAAAGACGCATCGACCAGGTAGTGGTCAACTACGGCATTACACCAATGACTGATATCTACTTCGAACTGAAGCCGAACTCCAGCAACGGCGGCGAGGTGAACCACGACGACCTGATCGTCGGCCGGCCCCAGGCGGTTGTCCGCAACGCGAATGGTAGCTTCCAGCTGTTCCGGATCGGCGATGCCGTCGAGTCGCGCAATACCCACGCGGCGATCTATGACGCTCTGCGGCTGGTCAAGGATTTATAGTGAGCTGACACCCGAAACAGGGAGACCACATCGATGCCAACCGGCAATGGCCGCAATACCAAGTGGAAAGGCTCCCGCGAGGCCTGGCTCGATGCCGCCTTCGAGCTGCTGCTCGAGTCAGGTGTGGATAGTGTGCGGATCCAGCCATTGGCCAAGCGGCTCGACGTCTCGCGGACCAGCTTCTACTGGTTCTTCAAGGACCGTGAGGCGCTGCTGGACGCCCTGGTCGAGCGCTGGCGCGAGAAGAACACCCAGGGCCTGGTGCGACAGACCGAAGCCTATGCCGAGAGCATTACCGAGGCGATCCTCAACGTCTTCGACTGCTGGCTCGATCCAAGGCTATTCGACTCCCAGTTGGAGTTCGCCATGCGCAGTTGGGCGTTGCAATCGGAGGAGGTGGCAAGGGAGATCGATAGTGCGGATGAGAGCCGTATCGAGGCGCTGGCCCGCATGTTCGAACGCTTCGGCTTCGAACCGCTGGCAGCCAACGTTCGCGGCCGTACGATCTACCTCACCCAGATCGGCTATATCACGATGAAGACCCAGGAAGCGCTCGAGGTTCGCATGCGGCGCATCCCCGCCTACGTGGAGATCTTCACCGGGCAGGCGCCACAGGCCCGGGAGCTTCAACGCTTCCAGGCCCGGCATGGGGGCGCACGAGAAGTCGCCACTTAGCGCTACACTAGCTTGGCCGGGTCAAACAATCGCTGGCCAAGAAACGTGAACGCCAGCGCCTGCATATGTGCCCGCTGACGGCTATCGGCGGCACCGCCATGTCCTCCTTCGATGTTCTCGTAGTAGAGCACCCGATGCCCCTGCTCATGCATGCGGGCCATCATCTTGCGTGCATGGCCCGGGTGAACCCGGTCATCACGGGTGCTGGTCATCAGCAGCATGGGCGGGTAGTCGGCCGCTGGGTCGAGGTTGTGATAGGGCGAGACATCGCGCAGGAAGGCATCCCAGTCGTCGCCGTCGGGATCGCCGTACTCGGCCACCCACGAGGCACCGGCGAGCAGCTGGTGGTAGCGACGCATGTCGAGCAGCGGCACCTGGCACACCACGGCACCGAGCAGTTGGGGATAGCGTGTGAGCATGTTGCCCACCAGAAGCCCGCCGTTGGAGCCGCCCTGGACGCCCAGCCGCTGCGGCGAGGTGACGCCGCGAGCGATCAGGTCTTCGGCCACGGAGGCGAAGTCCTCGAATGCCTTGTGGCGCTTTTCGCGCAGCGCCGCCTGGTGCCAGCGCGGGCCATACTCCCCGCCGCCACGAATGTTGGCCACCACATGGACGCCACCCTGGGCGAGCCAGCCACGCCCCACGCCGGGGTTGTAGCCAGGCAGTAGCGGCACTTCGAAGCCGCCGTAGCCATAGAGCAACGTCGGATGCTCGCCGTTTGGTTCGAGATCTCTCCGCGCCACCTGAAAATAGGGGATCGGCGTGCCGTCGAGGCTGGTGGCGAAATGCTGGGTCACCTCGAGTCCTTCGGCATCGAACAATGCCGGGGCCTGCTTGAGCGTCTCGAGCTCTTCGCCGACTTGGCCGTGCAGCAGCGTGGTCGGCGTCAGATAGTCGCTGACGACAAGAAATATTTCGTCGCTCTCCTCCTCGTCCACCGCGCTCACGCTGACGCTGACGCTCCCCAGCGTAGGTACGCCCACCAGCGGATCGGGCTGCCACTGACCTTCCTCGGGCGTCAACACGTAGAGCCTGTTCTTGACGTCGTCGAGCACGTTGAGGATCAGGTGGTGTCGCGTCCAGGTCGCGTCCGCCAGGGAGGTGCGCTCGGTGGGCGTGAACAGCACGCGGAAGTTGCGACTGCCGGCCATGAAAGCCTCGAAGTCGACGACCAGCAGCGCGCCGGCGGGGTGGGTGGTGCCGTCGAGCTCCCAGGGCTCTCGCAGCTCCACGAGCAACCACTCGCGGTGAACCTGCTTGTGGGCCGAATTGGGCACCTTGATGCGATGCAGGCTGCCGTCGGCATCGCACAGGTAGAGCTCGCTGTCGTAGAAGGCCCGGGCGCGACTGACGAAGTCTCGCTCGTGGCCCGGGGTGGGGTCGTGCCAGGCGGTGATATAGAGGTCGTCCGACTCGCCCGCGAAGAGGGTTTCGGCCTCGTCGAGCGGCATACCACGCCGCCAGCGCTTGACGATACGCGGATAGCCCGACTCCGTCAGCGAGCCTTCGCCGAAGTCGGTGTAGGCATAGACCGTGTCAGGATCGACCCAGCACAAGCCCCCCTTGGCCTCAGGACGAAAATAGCCATTCACGACCCAGCGCTTCTCAACCAGATCGAATTCGCGTGTGACATCGGCGTCGGCGCCACCGCGGGAGAGAGACACCAGGCAGTGGCGCCAGGGTTGGCCCGGGTCGCTGGGCTTGAGACAGCGGGCACCATGCCACACCCAGTTCTCGCCCTCCTGGGCGTTGAGCGCGTCGAGATCGATCAGCACCTCCCACTCGGGGCGCGCCTTGCGATACTCCTCCGGCGTGGTGCGCCGCCAGAGCCCGCGGGGGTGGTTGCGATCCTGCCAGAAGTTGTAGAAGTGCTCGCCGCGTTTGACCACGAAGGGGATGCGATCATCGGCATCGAGAATCGCCTGCAGGTCGTCTCGCAGGGTTGTGAAACCCGGCGACTCGGCGAGCCGCGCCTGGCTCTCGGCGTTACGCGCTTCCACCCAGGCCAGGGCACGTTCACCCGCGACCTCCTCGAGCCAAAGGTGGGGGTCGCCCCCTCCTTCCTGAAGGGAATGGGACTGCTGGCGTTCCATGTCGAGAGACCTCTTCGTGGCTGATTCCGACACACTAGCAGAGCCGCCCCGGTGTCACACGGCGACGTCGCGTGATACCGGCCGCCTCGGCACTGAAAACCCTGCGTTTCCCATGCAGTGGCCAAGTGGCGCGGGACTGACTAGCCTGATCAAGGTAACCCTCGGCGGCCCGCTTGCAGAGGGAAACATCCCTGCAAGTGCGCCCGCTCAGAACGACTGTTCAAACAGCTGTGCAAAGACACTGTACTGAACAATAACGGAGGTGAGCATGCGCCATGGAATTTCGACAACACTACGCAAGGGCCTGGCGATAGCGGCCTGTACCACCCTCGTCCTATCGACAGCGGCCGTGGCCGATGGCCATGGCGACTGGCCCGAGCGCGATATCGATTTCATCATTCCCTTCGGCGCAGGCGGTGGCAGCGACGCCTGGGCCCGCACCCTGTCGACCGGTGCACGCGAGCACTTCGGCGTCGACTGGAACCTGCAGAACCGTCCCGGCGCCGGCGCCACATTGGCTTGGGAGTATTTGCTGGACCAGCCTGCCGACGGCTATACCGTGCTGCTCTCTAGCCCCACCCCGGTCCTGACGGCACTGATGGAAGAGGATCCCCTGGTTGACCCCTACGACCTCAAGGTGGCGGGCTACATCTCGGCCTTCCGCTCCTTGATCCTCGCTGCCAACGACAGCCCCATGGCGGACTGGGAGGGCCTGCAGGAAGCGGCTGGCGATAGCCCGGTAGTCATCGCCGGCACCAATTCGCTGCTGGCCGGCGCTGCCAACATCTTCGCCGAAGCCGGCGTGGAGGCCGTGTATGTGCCGTACAGCTCCACCGGCGAGGCCGTCAGCGACTTTCTCGGGGGCCACGTCGACCTGCTGGCCGCCACGGCATCGACATCGCTGGGCATCGTCCCCGAACACGCCGCGGTGGTAATGAATACCAGCGACATCCCCCTGCCCGAAGATGTCGATGAGCAGCTCGGTGGCGACATAGCCGAAGCCGCCGACTTCGGCTATGACGCATGCGTTTTCCGCGCCCGATCGGCTTTCACCCCGATACGCCGGACCCCATCGTGGCCGAGTTCTCTCGCCGGCTGGAGTCCTTGCTGACCGAGGACGAGAGCGTGCCCGCCATGCTCGACAGGATGGGCGAAGAGGTGATCTTCATGGGCTTTCCCGAAGCCAATGAGGACTATGCCCGACTGGTCGATCGAATGCGCAGTGCCCTGGAACTGCTCGAGTAACGCCCGTGGCACGCATTCGGTGAATGGCTCCCAACCGGGAGCCATCCACGTAACGGTGCTGGAGTCTCACCATGTCAACCAAGACCGGCTTGCGAGGCCTGGGCCGCTGGTGTCGTACCAACCAGGGAATCGGCATTCTCCTGGCCACTGTCGTCGCCCTGCTGTTCTTCTACCTGTGGCAACAGGACTGGTTTCACCGCGAGCAGCGTGATGGCATTACGCTGGGTTTCTTCCCCGGCCTGGGCCTGGCTGCCATGCTGATGGCCTCGCTGGCGCTAGCCGTGGACAAGTGGCGTCATGCGGTAGCCGAAGAAATGGCCGATGTCGGCTGGCGTGACCTCGTCTGGGCACTGCTGTTCTGCCTCGCGGCGCTGGTGATGTATCGCCTCATGGAACCTCTGGGCCTGCCCCTGGCCAGCGCCCTCTTCCTTGCCGGCATGATCTATCTGCTGGGTCTGCGCCCCTGGTACCTGGCTCCGGCCCTGGCGATACCGATTTCCCTCATTATCCTTGCGGTCTTTACGCTGCTGGGCATCCGCCTGCCGGGGGACATCGTGCCTTTCCTGTAGCCTAGCCCGCCCG